>JAYSCA010000016.1:0-6848 GCA_041915165.1 Ideonella sp. | reverse complement strand
CACCACGATCACCTCGCTGCCCACGTCCGGCAGCGCGCCCAGCGTGGCCGAGAGCGTGCCGGTCGAGAAATTCAATGTGCCCACGCCGAACGACGAGTCCGAGCCGCGCACCGCCCCGCTGCCGTCATCGCTGATCGTGTACCAGTGCCCGCCCGACAGATAGCTGAGCTGCAGGCTACCCCGGGCCGGGATCGGGTCGAGCGTGGCCACATAGCTCAGGCGCTGGCTGGCTTGGGTCACCGTCCAGCTGAAACTCTGCGACACGATGGTGGGCGTGGCAGCAGGCTTGTAGGCGACCGTGTGGGTGCCGCTGGCCGTGCCGAACACGTTGGTGCTGAGGGAGAGCACGCCGTTCGCGTAGTCGACCAGGCCGACCTGATCGGTGGTCGCCGCATTGACCAGCACGCCGCCTTTGTCCTGCAGCGTCACCCCGCCGCGTGAGAGGGACAGGGAGCCGGGCTCGATCGACCCACCCACGTACAGTGAGGCCGCGGTGGTGAATGCGAGCGACAGACTCAGCGTCATCGAACTGCCGGACTCGACCAGCGCGCTCACCTGCTGGTTCATCCGGGCATCGGCGATCGGGGTCTCGATCTGTGCAGAGGGCACCAGGGCGCTGTGGATCGACTCGGCCAGGATCGTGTAGTCGCCGATCGACGCCGGCACCTTCAGGGCGCTGGTGCCGTAGTAGCGGGCGGCATCGGCCACCACCGTGTCGTACGGCTTGGTCTTGGTCGCATAGCTCAGCGCGGTGTCGCTCCGCGTCGGGTCGAACCCCGGGTAGTCCGCGTCCAGCTGATCGCTGAGGTTCAACGTGACCTGCTGCCGGGTGAAGTCCCCGGCGTCATCCGTGAACGTCCGCACCACGGTGGCCACATCGGTCACCCGCACATACTGCTCGTGCTGGCCAGGCTGGCCCGGCAGCTTGCGCAGCACGATCGTCTGCCCGACCACCGGCGGCACCGCGTTGACCTGGCCCAGCATCGTCAGCGTCATCTGCCCGGCGATGTGGTCGCCCAGCAAATAGAACGACAGAGCCGAGCCGACGAACAGGTAGGACTCGATGCGGTTCATTGCATCGGCGCGGGTGTCGAAGGTCTCCCCCGTGGAGAACAGGGTCACCGAGACACGCGGGTCGCTCGGCGGCTCCTCCACGATGACGTTGGCGCCCAGGTAGCTGTCGGTATTGTTCGTGAGCACCTTCACGAACACCTTGCGCGCCGACAAGTTGCCGCCGGCACGGTCCACCTCGGACACGTCGGGGAAGATGCCGTTCGACTGCCCGTCAACGATCTGGGTCGAGGTGGGCGCACCGCCGCCGTTCGACACGTCCAGCATCACCTGGCTGGCTCGGAGCTGGATGTCACCCTGGAGAATGGTCATTCGGTCACCATGAATTTGGCCGTGACCTGGTAGAGGTCATCGGCATCGGGGTTGTCAACGAAGAGCAGCGGCGCGGATTCCAGGGCGGGCTTGTCCTGGTGGCGCCACATCACGGTGTAGGACTGGCCAAGCACCGTCAGCGTCATCTCCTGCAGCGGGATGTCAGCCCAGGCCTCCAGCTGCTTCAGATCAGACAGCGGCATGGCTCCGGCGCCGCTCTCAACGCCAGCCAGCGTGATCGGTCGGCCGGATGGAATCACCATCGCTTGGACGATCAGCGCGCCGTCCAGGCCTCGGTCCACTGACTGCTCGACCGGCTGCCAGCTGTGCTGATCGGTCCAGCTGGTTCCGCTCGGAAATGTGACGCTGACAGCGCCTACTGTGAGTGTTGCGAGAGACATCAGTTGGGTCCTCAGGACGCCCGTGCGGCTGCGGTCTTCAGCTGCCCGAGCAGGTTGGTCAGGGTGGTTGCATCGGCTTCGCTGGCGACGTTGACGGAGCCGCTTGTAGTCCCGAACTTGATCTCCACGACATGCTTTGTCGAACTGCTCGACGTCGAGCCTGATGCGGCTCCGTCCGTGCCTTTCGATGGCGCCGTTTGACTCGCACCGGAGCGATCAGCCCCGAACAAGGCGCTCTGCGCTGCACGCGACAGCGCGTCTGAGAGCGTCGATCCGCCCCACTTCGCCTGGCCAGGGTTGTTCATGTAGGGGACATCTCCGCGCGCATCGACGAAGTCGCGCGCCACCGATTGCGCTTTTGCATCGTCTAGGCCCGCCGACTTCAACCAGTTGACGATGGAGAGATAGGTGTTCCCTGCCGCATTGATCGTCTGTTTTCCGGTCTGGTCCAGGCTGAACCCATTGGAGTCGACGTTGCGCCGTTGGTTGTCCAGAGCTTGCTGTCGCTCCTTCAACTTCAGCGCCCGCTCCTCGGCCGAGATTTGGCGGTCGAGCTGGTCGTTCATCCGCTCGAGCTGGGTTCGGGTGTCTGCAGCGCGGCGGCCTACGTTGTCGAGGCCATTGCCAAAGTCATCCGCTCCACTCTTGTTGCGCACGAAAGCGCGACCGGTGGCATCCGTGGCGATCTCCAGGTCATAGAAGCCGGCCTTCATCTCCAGCGCCTTGATCTTGACCTGGTCGCCACTGGCGATTACCGCCTCGGCGTACTTCTGAAACGCGGCTCGCTTGTTGTCCATGGACACCGTGCCGTCGTACTCGATGCGCTTCCAGGCCTCAGCGAACGAATCAGCCGCCTTTTTTGCTTCCGTCTGGCTGGTCAAGCCAAACTTCTTGAGGGCTTCGTCCACGCTGTTGATGCCCAGCGTCAACTCGTCGGACTTGGTCTTCAGGCGGTCAAACATCTCGGTGAGCTGCTTCTCGCTCACCTGGCCCGCTTCTCCCAGCGCGCTGATTCTGTTGCGCAGAGCATCCAGTTCCGCAGCATTGCGAGCCTGGTCGATCATCTTTTCCAGGGCTTGGGTGACGACGGTGGCCATGTCCACACCAGCAGCCTTCATGGCATCGCTGGATCGGATCAGGATGGAAAGGTTGTCAGCCGCCGTGCGGAACTCGGACGAGACAGCGTGAGAGGCTGCCACCACGTCCACGCCCAGCGCCTCACCGGCACGCTGGCCCACCTCCACGATGACCTGACGCAGCAGCTGGGCCTGGTCCTTCGACTGCGATAGGGCCCCGACCATCACGGACCGGAACTGCTCCAGGTCTGAGCCGCTGAGCTTGGCGATCGCCTCGGGCAGATCCTTGGAGATGGCGCTGGCCACGTCGCGGCTCTTGAGCGCCATCTCGGCCAACGCCTGGGCCTGCTGGCGCACGTTGGACCCGATCGCGGGCAGCTGAACATTCGCCGCTGTTGCCAGTTGCTGGATGGCAGTCTGCGTCGCGCTGGCCTGAGCCGACATGGACGACAGCCCCGCCGCGCCTGCTGCCGCCCCTCCTGCGACTGCTTGGCCCGCAGCTTGTCCGGTAGCACCCAGCTTCTGAACGGGCGCCTGTGCCGCCTCTGCAGCTTGGCCAATGCGGCCGGGGGCCTGCGCCGTCTCGGTGTACAGGTCGCGGTAGATCGCCTGCTGTTCCTCGGCTCGCTGCTTGTAGCGGTCCCAGGCGGCACTCACGGTGTCGCTGGTGAAGACGGCAGCCGCCGCCTCGGCCACGAAGCGAAGGTCGCTGACCAGGGCCGTGGTGAACTCCGCGATTCCGACCCCCAGCTGGCGGGCCAGAGTGAAGTTCTCGCGCAGCCAGGTGCCGATCTGGTATCCCAGCTCGAAGCCGGTCACCGAGATCGCAATCTGCACCGGACGACTCAGCGTGGCGAGGTCGGCGGCGAGCAGCTTCGCGGCCGCACCGGTGACCGACATCTCGGCAGCCGCGGCACGCAGGGCGGCCACGCCCTGAACGGCCATGGCGGTCACCAGTACGGCCCCCGCCCGCTCTGCTGCCCCGGCCAGTGCATCCAGGTTGTTGGCCACCAGGTTGATTCCCGAGGCGACGGCAGCGGTGCCACCGATGCCGGAGTCCACTGTTCCCACCAGGCGGGCCCATTGGGTCTGCAGGTTGGTCACAGCACGCTCGATGGTGACCGGCAGCTGAGTGAACTCCTTGTCGATCGCCTGCGACTGATTGCGCAAGGCCTGGATGACTGCCTGTGCAGTGAGTTGCCCCTGCTCGGCCAGACTCCGCAGCGCGGTGCGCGGCACACCCAGGCCATCTGCCATGGCCTGGGCCAGGCGGGGAGACTGCTCCATGATGGAGTTGAACTCGTCGCCCCGCAGCACGCCACTTTGTAGAGCCTGGTTGAGCTGCACCAGCGCTGCCTCGGTGGCCTGAGCCGAGGCCCCGCCGAGCTGCGAAGCCTTGGCGATGGTCTCGGTCAGCCGCAGCGCATCCTGCTGTCCCTGCACCAGGCCAGGCGTGAGCGTGTTCAGCTTGGTGTAGAGGTCCGTGGTGGCCTGCAGGCTGCTGTAGGTGCGCAGCGAAAGATCCACCACCGCCTGCATGGCGGCATTCACATCCGTCTGCGCGCCCAGGGCAATGCGCAGCCGGCCCTCCATGTTCTTCCAGGCATCGGCCAGCTTGGCCACCTCGCCCACAGCCTGGGCAGAGGCCTGGGCAGCGAAGAAGCCGACGATCTGGTCCTTCGTCTCGCGCAGCTGGGTGGAGATGCTCTCCAGCCCGCGGCGGGTCTTGCTGATGTTCTCGTCGGCCGTCTGGGCCTCGGTTCCCATGCGCCGCGTGGCCGTGGCCATGGTCTGGGCATCATCGGCGGCCCGGCTCTCGGCTGCAGCCGTCTGCTCCACCTCCACGCCCAGCTCGCGCATGCGCGCTTCGGCCTGGCTGACGGCATCGTTGTGCGCCAGGAAGGCCACCCGGGCCTCCCGAACGCGGTTCTCCATCGCGGAAAGCTGGGCAGCTTCTTCCTTGGTGGCCGTAGCGGCCCCACCCACATAGTCCTCATAGTCGGCCAGCACGCGCTCGGCGTTCTGCAGTGAGGCGCGCACCTGGTCGGACTTGGCCCGCAGCTCATCCAGGCGCTGGGTGGCCTCGATGACCGTTCCCAGCTTGGTCATCATGGCGGCCAGGGCTCCCGCCTCTGCCGCTGCCTGCTCGGTTGGCGTCACGGCCTTGGCCGCGGCCGAGGCCATCTCGGTCAGGCCGCCACCCGCACCGCCCAGGGCCTTGTCGAGCTGCTCGAAGGGAGAGGTGCCACGGGACACCTCGCCGGTCAGCTCCCCCAGCTGAGTGGCCAGCTTGCCGGCCTGGTCGCGCAGCGAGCTGGTCTCGATGCCGGCCTGCTCCAGGCCGTCGATCATCGTCCCGATGTTCTGCAGCCCATCCTGCAGCACCTGCAGCTTCAGCTTGACGGTCGGATCGCTCACCTGCGCCTCTCCCGAATCCCTATACTCGCGCCCATGAGCGCCTCGATCTATCGCATTGCCCGAGCCCTGGCCATCGCTCTGGTGGCGGCTGTAGCAGCTGCTGCTGCAGGCCCCGGCGGTGTGGCGCTGTTCGTGGTGCTGGGCCTGGCCACCCTCATCCTGTGGCCCTTCCTACGCGCAATCGGGCGAGCCTTTTTCAGGCCCGCCCGTCTGCGTTGATGGCTCAGCCTGGTCAGGCCGCCGTAGCCACCTTGCGCACGCGGTAGAACTGGCTGGCGTTGGCCGCCGTCTTGGTTGCGTCGCGCAGCGCCTCGGAGCTGAAGCTCATTTCTGCCGGGTTGTCATTGCCCGTCAGCAAGGCCAGTTCATCCACCGGCGGCATGTGAACCCGCCAGAGATCCGCCAACACCGGCGTGTCGCTGTTGGCCTCGTTGAGCCCCTCGAAGAACATCTCCAGCTCGGTGCTCATCTGGGTGACAGCTTCGACCTGGTCATAGGTCGGGTGCTCGTAGGTCACCGTTCCTGCACCGGCCACCACCGTGCTGTCCTCCGGGATGAACAGACCGCCAGGGCTGACCACATAGTCGGTTCCCTCGGCGAAGGTGGTGGTCCCGCTCTTCACTTCGGTCACCGAGGTGATCGGATGCGCCAGCCGGATCAGACCACCCTTGACGAAGGTGACCGGCTCGGTGGCCACCGTGGCCGACGGCACATTGGTGCTGGTGCCTCCACAGGCAAGCACAAGGTTCTCAGCCAGAAACTCCAGCCAGGTCATGTCCACCGTCACCGAGTCGACACGCTCGATCTTGTTGCGGGTGCCGCCGCCCGGCTTGGTGTAGTCCTTGATGTCGATGGTCTTGAGCTTCTGCTTGATGCTCAGCTTGCTCACGTTGCCCACATGGCGCATGGCTGCCGTGCTTCCGTACTGGCGGGCCCAGACCTTGCCCACGCCCAGATAGCTTTCGTCCTTCGTCGTCGTCGTCGCGCTCATCGCGTCCTCTTCAAGGTTGTTGGGCCAAAACGGCACCGGTGGCCGAGGTCTGAAACCCCAGCGGGAAGTAGGCGAAACCGGGGCTGTAGACCGGCTTCGGAGGGGTGAACGGCACCAGGGCCTTCCAGCCAGGCAGCGGCTTCCATCCGTACAGGGCCTCGACGACGCGCGGGATGATTCCTGCGGCCTCGCTGTGCCTGCTGGCCGACTCGCGCATGCGCGCCACCGAAGCCACGGCCACCGTCACGATCCAGCGGTGCACCACGGTGACGCGGTAGGGCGCCGCGTCGCCGCCCTGAAACTGCGGGCCGTCGTAGACCAGGTACACCGCCGGTGCAGCCTGCCGCTCCTCGGCTACCGCCGCCAGCTCCGGCGCGGTCAGCACGGCACGCACGCAGGCATCGGCGGTCATGAGCTTGTCGGTCAGCTGGGCCAGGATCGCCGCCTCAGGCAGCGAGAAGTTCATGGCCTGGCCAGCGGTCATCGTGGCCATCAGAAGCCCCGCATGGTGTCGTCGGTGATCGACCTGCAGCTGAAGCTGTAGGCCACGTCTTCACCGCCCGTCTGGGCGTTGCTCAC
>JAYSCA010000015.1:0-15996 GCA_041915165.1 Ideonella sp. | reverse complement strand
ATGGGGTGGACGATCCGTCCCGGGGCCTGACGCCCAAGGGCGAGCGCCAGGCCCGTCGCGTGGCCGAATGGCTCAACCGCTTCCTGCCGGAAACCACCAAGGTGCTGGCCAGCCCGGCGCTGCGGGCCCAGCAGACGGCCGAGGCCCTGGGCCGGCGCATCAAGACCGTCGATGCGCTGAGCCCGGAGGGCACCGTCGAAGGCCTGCTGGCGGCAGCCCGCTGGCCGGACGCCCGCGAGCCGGTGCTGGTGGTGGGCCACCAGCCGACCCTGGGCCTGGCTGCGGCCTACCTGATGACCGGCCCGCGCCTGGCGACCTTGCAGGACGGGCTGCTGCCCTGGACCATCAAAAAGGGCAGCGTCTGGTGGCTGCGCCACCGTCCCCGCCAGGACCGGGGCGAGGTGGTCTTGGTGGCCGTGCGCAGCGCTGAGCAAATCTGAGTCATCATTCCGACGTTTTTCGCCGGCCAGCCTCCAGGCTTGGAAGCTGGCCGCTTTCTTTTTCAGGCAGTACCGATGACCAACGAGATGCGAGGGGACGCCAGCCGGCGTCGTTGGCTGGGGCAGGCTGTGGCCTGCGGGGTGGGGCTTTGGGGTGTCCAGGCCCGGGCGGCGGTGGCCGTGCAGGGGGCGGGGGCCACCTTTCCATCCAAGGTCTATGCCCGCTGGGCAGCGGACTACGGGCGGCAGACCGGGGTGGAGATCCACTACCGGCCCAGCGGGTCGGGGGACGGCATCGAGCAGGCCACGCGCCGCAGTGTCGACTTCGCCGGCAGTGACGTGCCGCTGGCGCCCGAGGTGCTGGCCCAGAAGAAGTTGGTGCAGATCCCGACCTGCGTCGGCGGCGTGGTGCCGGTGGTCAACGGCTTCGAGTCCGAGAAGCTGCGCCTGACGGGCGAGGTGCTGGCGGCCATCTTCACCGGAGACATTGCGCGCTGGGACGACGCCCGCATCGCGGCGCTCAACCCGGGCCTGAGCCTGCCGGCCCGGCGCATCACGCGGGTGGTGCGGGGCGACAAGTCGGGCAGCACCGAGGGCTTCACCCGCTACCTGGCCGGACGCTCGCCGGCGTTCGCCCAGCAGGTGGGCACCGGCACACTGCCGGCCTGGCCGGGGCAGCCGCTGCGCGCCGAGGGCAACGACGGCATGTCGACCCTGGTGCGCAGCACGCCGGGGGCGATCGGCTATGTCAGCTATGACCGCGTCGTGGCCGATGGTCTGGCGGGCGTGCGCCTGCGCAACCGCGAGGGGCGCTGGGTGGCGCCGGGCGAGGCCGGCTTCCGCGCCGCCATCCTGCACAGCGCGCTCTACCACGAGGGCAACGACACCGCCAGCCTGCTGGATGAGCCCGGCACCGACAGCTGGCCGCTGACGATGACGACCTATGTGCTGCTGGACGCGGCGCCGGCCAGCCCGGCCAGCGTCGAGCCGGCGATGCGCTTCCTCTACTGGTGCTTCCAGCGGGGCGATGCGCTGACCCAGGGCACCGGCTTCGCGCCGCTGCCGACGGCGGTGCAGGCCCGGCTGGCCGCCCGTTTCGGCGCGGTGCGGCCGCGCAACGGCCAGCTGCCGCGCTACCTGAGCCTCTGAGCCGAGGCCCCTCCGGGGCTCTGGCATCATGCCGGCCACCATGTCTGATCAGTCTCCTTCGCGGCCCTCGGCCTCCGGGGTCGTGCCGCACGGGTGGGCATTGGCGCTGGCCGTGGCCGCGCTGCTCATCCTGGCCGGTGTCTGGCTGCACGCCCAGCCGGCCCTGAACCAATCCCTGTTCCTGGGGCTCAACCAGGCGGCTGGTGGCCCCCAACGCGCCACCGCCGGGCTGTGGGCCGGCCTGAGCGTGGCCGGGCTGGGGCTGTCCGCCACGCTGATGGTGCTGGCGGCCGACCGCACCCGCCGGCTGGCGGTGTCGGCCCTGCTGTGGGGTGTACCGCTGACCTGGCTGGCCAGCAGCCTGCCCAAGGCCCTGATCCATTCACCACGCCCGGCCGCGGTGCTGGCGTCCGGCACGTTCGAGGTGATCGGCCAGCCGCTGCTCAACGCCGCTTCCATGCCCTCGGGCCATGCCCTGACCGCCTTCGCGGCCGCCACCGTGCTGGCCGGGGCCTTGGGGGGCGCGGCGTGGCGGCGCGGCCTGTTGTTCGTCCTGGCGGCGGCCGTGGCCTTTTCGCGCATCGCGATCGGCGCCCATTGGCCGGCTGACATTCTGGTGGGCAGCGGGCTGGGGCTGCTGGTCGGGCGGTTGACCCTGGCCCTGGCGCGGCGCTGGCCGGCCCATTGGCTGAACCGGCCGGCGGCGCAGCGCGGCCTGGCGGTGGTGGAACTGGGGTTGGCGGCCGCCTTGCTGCTGCAGTCCACCGGCCTGCCGGTGGCGGCACCGGTGCAATGGGCGCTGGCCTTCATGGGGCTGGGCAGCGGCTTGTCGCACTGGCGCCATGCCGGCGCCGAGCCCGGGGCGGACCAGGCCGCGGCCAAGCTGGTGCTGCCCAGCCTGGGCGCGGGGCTGCTGCTGGCCATGCTGCTGCGCGAGGGCCTGGGCGAGCGCCTGCTGGCGGCGCTGGTGCAGGTGCCCGGCTGGGCCTGGCCGCTGGCCGTGGCCGGGCTGTGGGGCAGCTACGGCCTGCGGGCCGAGCGGCTGCGGCGGGAGTGGGGCACCTGGGGCCGGCAGCACCGGCCGCAGGACCGCATGCCCAGCCTGGCCGACAGCGTCGATCTGTTCCTGGCCCACAACGCGGCGCTGCTGCTGCTGCCGATGCGGGCCGGGGAGGCAGGCTACCCCTGGCTGCTGCACCGCCGCTTCGGCATCCCGGTGGCCGAGTCGGTGCGCAGCCTGGTCTGGTTGCGCCTGCAGGACGCGCTGGTGCTGGGCCTGCTGGGCTTGCTGGGCCTGGCGCCCGGGCCCTTGGCACTGCGCCTGGCGGTGGTGGTCGCCATCGTGCTGGTGCTGTGGGTGGTGCTGCCGCGCCTGTCGCGCCAGCTGGGACAATGGTGGCCGCGTTGGCAGGCACTGCAGGGTACGCTGGTCGCGCACCGCGGCGATCTGTCGGGCTGGCTGCTGTGCGTGGGCAACTGGCTGCTCAAGCTGGCCGTGCTGGGCGGCGTGCTGGCGCTGCTGGCCGGGCTGCCGGCCTGGCAGGGCTGGAGCGCGGCGGTGGCCGGTGAACTGGCCGCGGCACTGCCGATCCAGGCCCCGGCCGGCCTGGGCAGTTACGAGGCCGCCATCTGGGCTGCGGGACAATGGGTGGGTGCGGCCGTGTCGCCCACCCTGTTGGCGTCCTCGGCCCTGGCCGTGCATGCCCTGGGGTTTGTCACCGCCTTGCTGACACCATTGCTTTACCGCGCCCTGTCCTGGGCGCTGGCCCGCCGGTCTCGACCCGCGGGCGATTCTTCTGTTGGACCATGAACGCTTCCGAAACCGTCACTCCCGTCGCACCCGTGCAGGCGCCGCCCCACCGTCTGTCGGTCGTGGTGCCGATGTACAACGAGATCGACAACGTCAAGCCGATGATCGACGCGGTGCAGGCGGCGCTGCAGGACTACCCCCATCCCTGGGAGCTGGTGATCGTCGATGACGGCAGCCGCGATGGCACCGGCCTGGCGCTGCAACGCCACGCCAAGACGGTGGGCCCGCACATTCGCGTGGTGCGCCTGCTGCGCAACTTCCGCCAGACGGCGGCCATGCAGGCGGGCATCGACGCCGCGCGCGGCGACGTGATCGTCACCCTCGACGGCGACCTGCAGAACGACCCGCGCGACATCCCGCGCCTGGTGGCCCGGCTGCTCAACGAGGACCTGGACATGGTGGCGGGCTGGCGCAAGAACCGCCAGGACGGCTTCGCGATGCGGCGGCTGCCCTCGATGATCGCCAACCGGCTGATCCGCAAGACCACCCACATGCAGTTCAAGGACCTGGGCTGCAGCCTCAAGGCCTTTCGCGCCTCGGTGCTCAAGCAGGTGCGCCTGTATGGCGAGATGCACCGCTTCATCCCGGCCTGGCTGTCCACCGTGACCTCGCCGGACCGCATGGCCGAGGAGCCGGTCAACCACATGGCGCGCCAGTTCGGTGAGTCCAAGTACGGCATCTCCCGCACCTTCCGCGTCATCATCGACCTGCTGTCGGTCTACTTCTTCATGAATTTCGGCTCGCGCCCGGGGCACTTCTTCGGCGCGGTGGGTCTGGCCGTGGGCAGCCTGGGCACGGCCATCCTGGGCTATCTGGGGGTGCTGAAGCTGCTGGGTGAATCGATCGGCGGACGGCCGCTGCTTTCGCTGGGCTTCTTCTGCGTGATGGGCGGGCTGCAGTTCCTGCTCACCGGCGTGCTGTCCGAACTGCTGATCCGCATCTATTACGACGGCAGCCATGCCCGGCAGTACCACCTGCTGGCCTCGCCCGATCTGCCGGACGGTGAGGGGTGGCACGCATGAGCGTGGCGGGCACGACACCGGCCGGCCGGCTGAGCCGCATCGAGTGGCTGGGCCTGGCCGGGCTGTTGCTGGTGCTGGCGCTGTGGGCGCTGGGGGCCACGCCGCTGTTCGATGTGGACGAGGGCGCCTTCAGCGAGGCCACGCGCGAGATGATCGTGCACCACGACTGGCTGCACACCACCCTCAACGGTGAGCCGCGCTTCGACAAGCCCATCGGCGTGTACTGGCTGCAGGCCCTCAGTGTCAGCGTGTTCGGCGTGCGCGAGTTCGCCTTCCGCCTGCCGTCGGCGCTGTCGGCCTGGGGCTGGTCGCTGGCGCTGGTGGTGTTTGCGCTGCCGCGCCTGGGGCGCCAGGTGGCCGTGGGGGCGGGGGTGATCCTGGCCACCTCGCTGGGCGTGCTGGCCATCGGCCGGGCCGCGACGGCCGATGCGCTGCTCAATCTGCTGCTGACGCTGACGGCGCTGGACGCCTGGCGCTGGCTGGAGGCCCAGAACCGCGGCGAAGCGGGCAGGGCGCCGCTGCGCCGGGCCTATGCCTGGATGGGCCTGGGCCTGCTGGTCAAGGGGCCGGTGGCGGTGGTGGTGCCCGGTGCGGCGCTGGTGCTGTGGCTGGCCGTCTCGCTGCCCTGGCGCGAGGCGCTGCGTTGCCTGGGGCGCGCGGCGGGCGATGGCTGGGGCTGGGTGCTGCTGCTGGGCATCGCCGTGCCCTGGTACGCCTATGAGCTGCACCGCGACGGCCAGGCCTTCATCGACGGTTTTCTGATCCGCCACAACCTGGCGCGCTACAGCAGCCCGCTGGAGAAGCACGGCGGCAGCCTGGGTTACTACTTCGTGGTGCTGCCGCTGCTGCTGCTGCCCTGGGCGCCGCTGCTGGCCAGCGTGCTGGCGCGGGTGCGCAGCCACTGGGCCGACCCGATGCAGCGCTACCTGCTGCTGTGGGGCTTTTTCGTGCTGGGCTTCTTCTCGCTGTCGGGCACCAAGCTGCCGCACTACGTGCTGTATGGCGCCACGCCCTTCGTGCTGCTGATGGCCATGGCCCTGACCCGGGCCGGCACCGGCATGCGGGTGGCGTTGACGGTCTGCCTGCTGTTGCTGCTGGCGCTGCTGTGCGGCAGCGCGGCCACCTTGCACCTCTGGGGCCCGGGGGCCGTGCAGCACCCGCTCTACCGGGCGCTGTTGGGCGGTCAGCAGGCCTCGCCCTGGCTGGTCGGGATCAGCGGGCTGGCGGCGCTGGCCGTGCTGTTCCTGATGACGCAGGGCAGCTGGCCGCGCTTCACCTTGGCCTGGCGCAGCGGGGTGTCCGCGGTGCTGGTGGCGGGGGTGTGCCTGGGCGTGGCCCTGCCGTGGTGGGGCAACCTGTTGCAGGGGCCGATCCAGCGGGCGGCCGAGGTGGCCCGCCAGCGGCACGAACCGGCGGTGCAATGGGGGCTGCACCAGCCCAGTTTTGCGGTCTACCGCGAGCAGGAAACGCCGCGCCGGGCGCCGCGCGATGGCGAGCTGGCGCTGGTGCGGATGGACCAGCTGCCGGGCCAGATGGCCCAGGTGGGGGGGCGCTTCAGCCTGCTCTATGTCGAGCGGGGCTACGGGCTGATCCTGTGGCGGGCCGCCACGGCTCCGGCCGAACCCTCGGTGGCGCAGGGGCCGTCAACGACAGCGCCCTGAATCGGCACCTGTGCCGCCGCCTCCCGGCGGTGGCACCGGGCGTCACGGTCGTTCAGAGCGACCAGGCGAACACCAAGCCGGTGTAGTTCACGCCGTTGTTGGGCTTCTTGATGTCGGCGTTGCTGATGTGGCGCCACTGCAGGCCCACACGCCATTGGTTGCCACCGTCCACCAGGTTCAGGCCCAGGTGGTCGGAGAACTGGAAGTTGCTGCCCTTCTGGCGGTCGCCGATGTTGACCTCGCTGAGCCAGGCCGGGCCGATGCCGAACTCCACCTCCCACTTGTGGCTGGCGAAGGCCGGGTGCTGCCAGTGCACCAGCGGCACCACGGCCACGTCCCAGGCCGAGGTGGCGCCGCTGACATCGCCGCGGGTGCTCCAGTGGCCGACCGAGAAGTTGGTCTGGTGGCTCAGCGACCAGCTGCCGGCGTTGAGCATGTGGCAGTCGCCATAGGCCGCACCGGCCGACACCAGGTTCAGCTCGTGGTCATGGGCCACGTTGCCGCGCAGCTGCCAGCGGGCGCCGCTGCAATCGGTGAACGGAGCGCCTTCCCAGGCCGCATAGGCCCAGGAGGCGAGGGTGCCGCCCACGGCCAGGGCGCGCAGCGCATTCTGGTCCTTGGCTTCGGCATGGGCAGTGCCCAGGCTGCCGATCAGGGCGAGCGCGGCCAGGGCGGTTCGGGAGGCGGTGTGTTTCATGCCGCCCATTCTGCCAGCGCACTGTCGGCCATCCCCTGTTTGCAGGGCGTGGCCCGGGCTCCGGCCGGTTTACAACCCTGGGGTTCACCCGGATGCGTCCGGCGCGCTGCCCTGTGTGGGCATCGTCCGACACCGGGTCCCGTTGTCGGCCGACAGGGGACCTTCCGCGTTGAACCTAGCATCTGTGCACCCGCCCAACTCTCCCATGGAGCGAAACTCATGAACCGTCGTTTGATCCGATCGCTGGCCGGCGTGGCCCTGCTGGCCACCCTGGCCGCCTGTGGTGGGGGGAGCAGCGACAACAGCCTGACCACCGTCAGCAGCGACACCTTGGTCACCACGCAGGTGGCCGGCTACCCGCATTCGGTGAACATCTATGTGCCGGTCGGCGCCACCCGGGCCATCGTGGTGTTGCACGGTGGCGGCGGGACCAACACCGGCATTTCTCAGCAGTTGGACATGACCACGTCTTCGGTGGCGTCGACCGCGACCGTGAACTGGTCGTGGCTGGAAGCCAACAAGGTGATCCTGGTGTTCCCGCAGGGGCAGCACATCGACGGGGCCACGGCGGGCACCTGGTCCAACTGGGCGATGGATTCCGGCCAGGATGATGTGGGCTTCCTGAAGGCCCTGTCCAGCCAGCTGCGCAGCACCTATGGCATCACCAACATCGCGCTGATGGGCCACTCGATGGGCGGCGCAATGACCAACCGGATGTGGTGCGAGCAACCCGACACCTTCAATGCCTACATCGCGCTGGCGGGCCCGGCCTCCGAGCATTTCGACCAATCCGGTTCGTTCGCCTGCAAGCCGAGCACCGTTCAGCCTTACCTGAGCATCAGTGGCGATGACGATCCGGTGATGCAGACCGCCAACGGCCACTGGAGTGACTACCACTGGATCATCGATCCCTTGGTCGAGTGGGCCGGCAACAAGGCCTTCCTGGACGGCACGATGCTGGGGGAATGGCCGCAACAGCAGGTCCGGGTTCGCCAGCGTTGCGGCGAGTCACTGACCACGGCGCAGCCGGTGGCGCAGGTCGCGGGCAACGTGACGAC
The DNA here is from genome assembly GCA_041915165.1 of Ideonella sp. Classification (GTDB taxonomy): domain Bacteria; phylum Pseudomonadota; class Gammaproteobacteria; order Burkholderiales; family Burkholderiaceae_C; genus Ideonella. The sequence goes on along the minus strand of JAYSCA010000015.1, from coordinate 8,159 downwards.
CTGGTCCAGCTGCAGCGGCTCGATGGTCATCAAGAAGATTTCGGGCGCCGTGCACAACGTGGCGGGGCAATCGAACTCCATTTCCGATCAGATGGCCTCCAGCAACCCCACGGTGGTGATGGACGCGGTGATGGACTTCCTGAACGCCCAGTGACGCCCGGGGCGGATTCGCCCCTCCCATCCTCGAAGCCGGCCGGGCTGCTAAGCTCGGCCGGCTTTTTGCGTTTACAGAGGTTCCTGCCATGTTCACCGGCATCGTCCAAGGCGTGGCCCGTGTGGCGTCGATCACCGACCGCCCCGGCCTGCGCAGCTTCCGTCTGCGGTTTCCGTCCGGCTTCGCCCGCGATCTGGCCATCGGGGCCAGCGTGGCCTGCGATGGCGTCTGCCTGACCGTGACCGCGCTCCATGGCGAGGACGAGGCCGACTTCGACGTGATGCAGCAGAGCCTGGGCCTGACCACCCTGGGCGGGCTGGTCGCCGGCAGCGCGATCAACGTGGAGCGGGCTGCCAAGGATGGTGCCGAGATCGGTGGGCATCCGCTGTCCGGGCATGTGGATTTCACCGCCACGCTGGCCGAGGTGCGCCAGCCCGAGAACAACCATGTGCTGCGCATCCAGGTGCCCGAGCGCTGGATGCGCTATGTGTTCGCCAAGGGCTACATCGCCATCAACGGCGCCAGCCTGACGGTGGCCGAGGCGGATCGCCAGGCCGGCTGGTTCGAGGTCTGGCTGATTCCCGAGACGCTGCGCATGACCACCTTTGGCCAGAAGCAGCCGGGGGACCGGCTCAACATCGAGATCGAGCGCTCGACCCAGGTGTTCGTCGACACCGTGCGCGATGCGCTGGAGGAGCGCCTGGGGCCGCTGATGCCGGCGCTGGAGGCGCTGCTGCGCCAGCAGGGGCTGTCGACCGATGCGCTGACCCGGCCCCTGCCGGCGCCCGAGCGCTGAGCTGTTCCTCCGCAGAGGGTTGTCCCGGAGGTCGCGGATCAGCGGCAGTGTTCCAGGCCGACGCGCTGTCGGTGGGCTGTTCCGTTTCGGCACAGGGGGATTCCGGAGCGACCCCTGCCCGTCCGGGCGCTGGCCCGGGACTTCCCCTCGGAAACACCCCGTTGGCGCGGGGCAGGGTGGGGCTGGCACAGGGTGTGCAGTAGCAGGGCCGTGGTGAGCAGCGCCGCTGCCCGCTCACCCTGTTCCACAAGCACCTACTCTGGAGACATCTCATGCTCTACGCACTGCCTGGTACCGCTGGCGCCCCGGTCCAATACAAGGCCCGCTACGACAACTTCATCGGCGGCAAGTTCGTGCCCCCGGTCAAGGGCCAGTACTTCGATGTCGTCACCCCGATCAACGGTCAGGTCTACACCCAGGCCGCCCGTTCGGACGAGTCCGATGTCGAGCGTGCGCTGGATGCCGCCCACGCCGCGGCCGCCCAGTGGGCTGCCACGCCGGTGGCCGAGCGCGCCAACGTGCTGCTGAAGATCGCCGACCGCATCGAGCAGAACCTGGAGAAGCTGGCTTACGCCGAGACGGTGGACAACGGCAAGCCGATGCGTGAGACGCTGAACGCGGACGTGCCGCTGTCGGCTGACCATTTCCGTTACTTCGCCGGCTGCTTGCGCGCCCAGGAAGGCTCCCTCAGCGAGATCGACGAGAACACCATCGCCTACCACTTCCACGAGCCGCTGGGTGTGGTGGGGCAGATCATCCCCTGGAACTTCCCGCTGCTGATGGCCGCCTGGAAGCTGGCCCCCGCCCTGGGCGCCGGCAACTGCGTGGTGCTCAAGCCGGCCGAATCCACCCCGGTCAGCATCCTGGTGCTGGCCGAACTGATCGCCGATCTGCTGCCGCCGGGCGTGCTGAACATCATCAACGGCTATGGCCGCGAAGCCGGCATGCCGCTGGCCACCAGCAAGCGCATCGCCAAGATCGCCTTCACCGGCTCCACCGCCACCGGCCGCGTGATCGCCCAGGCTGCCGCGACCAACCTGATCCCCGCCACGCTGGAGCTGGGCGGCAAGAGCCCCAACATCTTCTTCGAGGATGTGATGGCCCAGGACGACGCCTTCCTGGACAAGGCCATCGAAGGCCTGGTGCTGTTCGCCTTCAACCAGGGCGAGGTTTGCACCTGCCCGTCGCGCGCGCTGATCCAGGAATCGATCTACGACAAGTTCATGGAGCGCGCCCTCAAGCGCGTGGCCGCCATCAAGCAGGGCAGCCCGCTGGACACCGACACCATGATGGGCGCCCAGGCCTCCACCATGCAGATGGACAAGATCATGTCCTACCTGGAACTGGGCAAGCAGGAGGGCGCCCAGGTGCTGATCGGCGGCCACAAGGCCGAGCTGGGTGGTGAGCTGGCCGGCGGCTACTACATCCAGCCGACCCTGTTCAAGGGCCACAACAAGATGCGCATCTTCCAGGAGGAGATCTTCGGCCCGGTGCTGGCCGTGACCACCTTCAAGGACGAGGCCGAGGCGATGCAGATCGCCAATGACACCCCGTACGGCCTGGGCGCCGGCGTGTGGACCCGCGACGGCAGCCGTGCCTACCGCTTCGGCCGTGGCATCCAGGCCGGCCGCGTGTGGACCAACTGCTACCACGCCTACCCGGCGCATGCGGCCTTCGGCGGCTACAAGGAATCCGGCATCGGCCGCGAAACCCACAAGCAGATGCTGGACCACTACCAGCAGACCAAGAACCTGCTGGTCAGCTACAGCCCGAACAAGCTGGGCTTCTTCTGATCCTTCGCGCGTTCAGGACGGGGGCGGCTTCGGCTGCCCCTTTTTGCTTTGAGGATGCAAGGACACGATGCCATGGAGGCCTTGGAAACACCGGTGGAACGCGTCGTGGCGTCTCCCGAGGCGCTGGCCCTGCTGGCCCGCCTGCGGGACCGGCACGGCGAGGTGATGTTCTACCAGTCGCACGGCTGCTGCGACGGCAGCACGCCGATGTGCCTGCGGGTGGGTGAGATGACGCTGGGGCAGGGCGATGTGCGCCTGGGCAGCGTGGGCGGGGTGCCCTTCTGGGTGGGCAGCCGCCAGCTGGAGTACCTGGCGGGTGGGCAGGTGCTGCTGCATGCCAAGCCGGGCGCGCTGGGCACCTTTTCGCTGGAAGATGCCGAAAACATGCATTTCGTCGCCAGCCAACGGCTCTGGACCGATGCCGAATGGGCCTGGCTGCAGGCCCACCCCTTGCCCGCCGCGTGAGCGGGGTGCGGGGCCTCAGGCCAGCTTGAAGGTGCCGACCAGGTCCACCAGCCGGTGGGCCTGACCCCGCAGGCTCTCGGCGGCGGCGCTGGTCTGCTCCACCAGGGCGGCGTTCTGCTGGGTGCCCTGGTCGATGCGGGTGACGGCTTCCCCCACCAGGCCCACGCCGCTGCTCTGCTCCTGGCTGGCCCGGCTGATCTCGCCGATGATGTCGGACACCTTGGCGATCGCCTGCACCACCTCGTCCATGGTCTGCCCGGCCTGGTTCACCTGGGCCGAGCCCTGTTCCACGCGTTCGACGCTGGTCTGGATCAGTTGCTTGATCTCGCGCGCCGCCTCGGCCGAACGGCCGGCCAGGCTGCGCACTTCGCTGGCCACCACGGCGAAGCCGCGGCCTTGTTCTCCCGCGCGGGCCGCTTCGACCGCGGCATTGAGCGCCAGGATGTTGGTCTGGAAGGCGATGCCGTCGATGACGCCGATGATGTCGACGATGCGGTGCGAGGCTTCCTCGATGCCCTTCATCGTGCTCACCACACCGGCCACGGCCTGACCGCCCTGGGCCGCCACGCTGCTGGCGTGACCGGCCAGCGCACTGGCTTCACGGGCGCTCTGGGCGTTGTGGCGCACGGCGGTGTCCAGCTCTTCCATCGAGGAGGCGGTTTCCTGCAGAGAGGCCGCTTGTTGTTCGGTGCGGGTGGCCAGGTCGCTGTTGCCCTGGGCGATCTGGGCGCTGGCGCTGGCCACCTGCTCGGCGTTGCCGCGTACATCGTCCACCAGCCGGCGCAACTGGGCCTGCATGGCCGCCAGTGCCGCCAGCAGCCGGCCGGTTTCGTCCTGCCCGCCCACCTCGACCGGGTGACGCAGGTCGCCGTTCGCCACCGCATGGGCCGCCGCCATCGCCGATTCGATGGGCCGCACCACGTCGCGGCTGATGCGCATGCCGATGCCCACCCCCACCACCGCCGCCAGCAACATGGCGGCCAGGCTCCAGGCCACGGCGCGTTGCCCCTGGGCATAGGCCTGGGCCGATGCATCGGCGCTGCGCTGGGCGATCGCGGCCTTGAGCTCCCGCATCAGGCGGGCCGCCTCACGGTCGATGCCGCGCACGGCCATGTCACCCACCGAGGGCTCCAGACCGGCCGCCTGGAACTTCTCCAGGCCGTCGCGGTAACCTGCGGCCATCTTCTGGTGTTGCACGACGAAGGCGTCGGCGAGACGGGCCAGGTCGGGGCTCTGTCGCAGGTCGGATTGCAGCCCCTGCGCCAGGGTGCGGACCTCCTTCTCCTCCTTCTGGAAGGCCGTCCAGTGCTTGTCCAGCAGGGCGGCATCCGAGCCACGCAACAGCACGTCCTTCCATTCCTGAACCTGTGTCTTGAAGTGGCTCTCCATGGCCGCGGTGCGTCGTTCCTGCTCCACCTGGGCCTGCACGTCGGTGTGGAAGGTCTGGAGCGCGTGGTGGGCGGTCCAGAGTCCGGCGAAGCCGGCCAGCAAGGTCAGCAGCAGGGTGATCGCGAAGGCCAGGGGCAGTTTGCGGCGCAGGTTCATGGCAGAGGCTCTTGAGGGCTGGGTTCGACATGCAGGCTCCGGCATGTTGCCGCGCTGGGGGCGCACCAAGACAGCAAGGAAACGGGGGAAGAGGGCCTTGTTCGGATCATTGAGACCGGCGGGTTCCACCCAACGGGGGATGGGGCTCCCCCTGTCGGCGGGATGCGCCGGGCGCAGGGCTTCTCTAGCCTGGGGTTTTCGCTGGAGAACGCCTGTGAAATTGCGCCTGCCGCTGTCCCGTGCACTGGTCTGGTCCCCGTTGTGGGCCGCGGGGGTCTGGCTGCCCCCCGCGGTGCTGGCCGCGCAGGCACCACCCGATCTGCTGCTGGCACGGGATTGGCCCGCTTCGGCGACACCCGCCGGCTTCCTGGTCAGCGAGAAGTTCGACGGGGTGCGCGCCTTGTGGGATGGCCAGCACCTGCGGTTTCGGGGCGGTGGCGTGGTGGCGGCACCGGCCTGGTTCCTGGCCCGCTTGCCCGCCCGGCCCCTGGATGGCGAGCTGTGGCTGGGCTACGGCCGCTTTGACGAGGTCTCGGCCCTGCTGCGGCGGGCCGATCCGGACGACCTGGGCTGGCGGGCCCTGCAGTTCCGGGTGTTCGAGTTGCCGGGCGCTCCCGGCAGCTTCGCCGCGCGGGCGCAGCAGATCGAAGCCCTGGTGGCCGAGACGGCCTGGCCTCAGCTGGTCGCGGTCGCCCAGCAACCGCTGGCCGACCTGACGGCCCTGCAGCAGCGGCTGGCGGCGGTGCTGGCCGCCGGCGGGGAGGGGCTGGTGCTGCACCGGGCGGACGCCCCCTATGTCACCGGCCGGGTCGAGGTGCTCTACAAGCTCAAGCCGGTGCAGGACGGCGAGGCCGTGGTGATCGGCCATCTGCCGGGACGCGGCAAGTACGAGGGCCTGGTGGGGGCCTTGCGGGTGCGGGACGACACCGGCCAGGTCTTTCTGCTGGGCAGTGGCCTGAGCGATGCCCAGCGCCGCCAGCCACCGGCCGTGGGCACCCGGGTCACCTACAGCTGGCGCGGCCGGACGGCCACCGGTCTGCCGCGCTTTGCCACCTTGCTGCGGGTGCGCGAGCCGGGCCTGTGAGGGTGGAGCCTGGGGCATCGTGGGGTATCGTGCGGGCATGAGCGATTTCAGCTTCTATTGGCACGATTACGAGACCTTTGGCCGGGTGCCGCGGCGGGACCGGCCCTCGCAGTTCGCGGGCGTCCGCACGGATGCCGAGCTCAACGAGGTGGGCGACCCGCTGATGGTGTACTGCCAGCCGGCCCCGGATGCCTTGCCCGACCCCGAGGCCTGCCTGCTCACGGGCATCCTGCCGCAGCAGTGCCTGGCCCAGGGCCTGCCGGAGTACCGCTTTGCCGGGGCCATCGAGGCCGAGCTGGCCCAGCCCGGCACGGTGGGTGTGGGCTACAACTCGATCCGCTTCGACGACGAGGTGACGCGCCACCTGTTCTGGCGCAACCTGATGGACCCCTATGCCCGCGAGTACAAGAACGACTGCGGACGCTGGGACCTGCTGGACACCGTGCGCTGCATGTACGCGCTGCGGCCCGAGGGCATCGAATGGCCCCGGCATGAGGATGGCCGCCCCTCGTTCAAGCTGGAACACCTGAGCGCGGCCAACGGCCTGCTGCACGAGGCGGCGCACGACGCGCTGTCCGACGTGCGCGCCACCATCGCGCTGGCCCGCAAGATCCGCGATGCCCAGCCGCGCCTGTGGGACTTTTGCCTGCGGCTTCGCAAGAAAGATGCGGTCTGGGCCGAGATCGGCGTGGGGCGGCCGTTCCTGCACATCTCGGGCATGTACGGGCCCGAGCGGGGTTGCCTGGGCGTGGTGTGGCCCTTGGCACCGCACCCGACCAACCGCAACGAGCTGATCGTCTGGGACCTGGCGGCCGACCCGGCCGAGCTGTTCACGCTGAACGCCGAGCAGATCCGCCAGCGCCTCTATACCCGTAGCGAGGACTTGCCCGAGGGCATGACCCGGCTGCCGATCAAGACCATCCACGTCAACAAGTCGCCGGTGGTGATCGGGCAGTTGAAGACGCTCTCTCCGGCCATGGCCGCGCGTTGGGGGGTGGACATGGGGTTGGCGATGCAGCATGCCGAGGCCTGTGCCCGCCAGGGGGCCACGATGGCGGGCATCTGGCCGGACGTGTTCACCCGCCCCGCGGGCGAGGGGCCGACCGACGTCGACCAGGACCTCTACGGCGGCTTCCTCGGGCCGCAGGACCGCAGCCGGCTGGACCGCCTGCGTCGGCTCACGCCGGACGATCCGGCCTGGGGACGGGCCAGCTTCGACGACCCGCGTCTGGACGAGCTGGTGTTCCGCTACCGCGCCCGCAACTTCCCCGACAGCCTGAATGCCGAGGAGCGCGAGCGCTGGGCCCAGCTGCGCGTGGCGCGGCTGCACGAGGGGCTGGGCGGCGGTCTGACCGTGGCCCAGTTCCTGGAGAAGGTGGACCAGCTGGCCGAGGCCGCGGCCGAGCAGGACGACGAGCGGGCTCAGGGGCTGCTGGAATCCCTGGTCGATTACGCGGAGCAGGTCGCCCCCTCGCACGGCTGAGCCGGCGAGGGCGGGGCGGTCTGATCAGGACTTGCCCGGGGGCAAGGTGGACGGCACGGGCGCGCGGCTACACTGCGCGCCTTTCGACCCTCCCTCAGGTACCGCATGCCCCGAGCTGTCATCACCGGAACCGGCCTCTACGTTCCGCCCCATGTGATCACCAACGCCGAGCTGGTGGCGTCCTTCAATGCCTATGTCGAGCGCTTCAACGCCGACCATGCGGCGGCCATCGCAGCGGGGACGGTCGCGGCCCTGTCGCCGTCCAGCGAAGCCTTCATCGAGAAGGCCTCCGGCATCCAGCGCCGCTATGTGATGGAGAAAAGCGGTGTGCTGGACCCGGCACGCATGCGCCCCAAGCTGACCGAGCGGCCTGACGACCAGCTGTCGCTGATGGCCGAGATCGCGGTGGACGCCGCCCGCCAGGCCCTGGCCGCGGCCGGGCGACAGGCGGCGGACGTCGACGCGGTGATCTGTGCCGCCTCGAACATGCAGCGCGCCTACCCGGCCATGGCGATCGAGATCCAGCAGGCCCTGGGCGCGGGCGGCTACGGCTTTGACATGAACGTGGCCTGCTCGTCGGCCACCTTCGCGATCGAGCAGGCGGTCAACGCGGTGCGCAGCGGCGCCTCGCGCTGCGTGCTGATCGTGAACCCCGAGATCACCTCCGGCCACCTGGAGTGGAAGGACCGCGACTGCCACTTCATCTTCGGCGACGTCTGCACCGCGGTGCTGGTCGAGGCCGACGAGACGGCGGTGGCCGCCGAGCGCTGGGAGGTGGTGGGCACCCGCCTGGCCACGCAGTTCTCCAACAACATCCGCAACAACGCGGGCTTCCTGAA
>JAYSCA010000014.1:0-16333 GCA_041915165.1 Ideonella sp. | reverse complement strand
GGCGCACCTGGCTGGAGGACAACCGCGGCAACCTGCCGCGTGAGCAACTGATGCGCAGCGCCGAGCGCATGGTCAGCTTCTCGATGGCCCACCTGGCCGACCCGGCCTTCCCGGTGCTGGACAACAATTTCGCGCTGGTGGACCAGACCCGCGAGAACCTGCGGCGCGTGGTGCAGGGGGCGCCTGCCATCGAGCGCGTCTATGCCGAGATCAAGGCCCGTGCCTCCACGCGCTTCCCGCCGGTGACGGTGGCGCGCATCGTGGGTGAGCAGGGCAAGGACACCTTGCAGGGCAGCCAGGTGGTGTCGGGCACCTTCACCCGCGAAGCCTGGCAGGGCTTCGTCAACGAGGCCTTCCAGCAGGCGGCCGAGCACGAGCTGCAAAGTGTGGACTGGGTGCTCAAGACCGACACCCGGGATGATCTGTCGCTGCAGGGCAGCCCGGAGGACATCCGCCGCAAGCTGACCGACCGCTACAAGAACGAGTACGTGGCGGAATGGCAGCACTTCCTGCAGGGCGTGACGGTGGCGGATTTCGGCAGCTTCGAGGCGGCCGTGACGCACATGAACCGCCTGGGGGACAGCGCCGACTCGCCGCTGCGCAAGTTGTTGACGGTGGTCTACGACCAGACGTCCTGGGACAACCCTTCGGTGCTCAACGAGCGGCTGGCCAAGACGCGCCAGGGCTTCGTCGAGTGGTTCAAGCAGACGGTGTTGCGCATGTCGCCGTCGGCCGTCGAGCTGAAGGTGAACGTGGCCGGGGGCGAGCAAGGCATCCCGATGGGCCCGGTGGGGCGCGAGTTCGCCGTGCTGGCGCGCTGGATGTCGCCGCGTGATGGTGCACCGGCTCAGATCGATGGCTATCTGCAGGCGCTGGGCAAGCTGCGCACCCGCTTCAATCAGATGAAGAGCCAGGGCGACCCGGGGCCGGCTTCGCGCGACCTGATGGCCGCGACGCTGGCGGGCAGCGGCTCCGAACTGGCCGATGCGCTGAAGTTTGTCGAGGACCAGATGTTCACCGGGGCCACCGATGCCGCCAAAGCGACGCTCAAGCCGATGCTGGTGCGGCCGCTGATGCAGTCGTTCGCGGTGCTGGTGCCGCCGACCGAGACCGAGCTGAATCGGCTCTGGACCGCCCAGGTGCTGCAGCCCTTCCAACAGACGCTGGCCGGCAAGTACCCGTTCGACACCGCGTCGCGCATCGAGGCCAGCGGCCCCGAGGTGGCCCGCGTCTTTGGCCCGTCCGGGGCGGTCGCGAAGTTCGCCAACGAGGCCCTGGGACCGCTGGTCACCCGGCGCGGGGATGCGATCACGCCGCGTCAGTGGGCGGAGCAGGGGGTGCGGCTGCGGGCCGACTTCCTGAACGGCTTCCCGGCCTGGGTGGCGGCCTTGGACGGCGCCGAAGGCAGCGCGGGCGCCGCGCCCGCCGCAGGGGCCGCGGGGCCGGCCCAGTCGGCCTTCCAGCTGTTGCCGATGGGGGCGCCGGGGTATCTGGAATACACCATCGAGATCGATGGCCAGACGCTGCGCTACCGCAATGGCGCCGCGCAGTGGACCAACTTCGTCTGGCCCAACCCCAGCGGCACCCCGGGGGTGCGGCTCACGGGGGTCACCCTGGACAACCGCACCGTCGAGGTCTTCAGTGCGCCGGGGGCTTACGGGTTCGAACGGCTGATCTCGGCCGCGCAGGTCAGCAAGCTGGCGGACGGCGTGCGCGAGCTGCGCTGGGGCGACGGGCGGGCCGCGATCGCGCTGCACTACCGTGCGATCACCATGCCGGGGGCGGCCGCGACGCCCACGGCCGGCACGGCGAACCGGGGCGGCGGCAAGGGCTTGCGAGGTCTGGTGCTGCCGACCCTGGTGGCGGGGGCCTCGGAGGCTGCACCGTGAGCGGCCACCCGGTGACCGTCACCCTGGCCTGGTTCGGCAAGCTGCCCGCGCGGGGCGATTTCCTGCGCAGCACGCAGCAAGGCCTGCTGACCCAGCGCTTGGACCAGTGGCTTTCCCAGGGGCTGGACCTGATGGCCGTCGACCCACGCTGGAAGGAGGTCTACGACCAGGCCGGGCCGGTGCCCTTTGTGCTGTTCAATGTGCGGGGGCGGGCCATGCTGGTGGGGTATCTGCAGCCCAGCGCCGATGTCTCCGGCCGGCGCTATCCCTTTGTGCTGACCGGCTCGCTCGAACTGGAAGGGCGGCCCGGCCTCTGGGTGCTGGCGCCGCTGTTCCTGGAGTCGCTCTGGCGGGACCTGGCGCAGGCCGGCCGGCAGGCCCTTCAGGCGGAAGAGCCCGCGCGACAGCTGGAGGAGCTGGCGGCGCGTGCCTGGAGCCTGGAGATCGACGGCCCCGGCCAGCAGGCCGCGTTGCAGGACTTTCTTGAGGACCAGAATCTCGGGGCCTTGCAGGCCCTGCTGCGCCAGGGTGGGCATCCCACGATGGACCTGCACAAGGCGATGGTGGCCCTGGGGCTGCTGCTGCAGCCGGTGCCGGCCAGTGGCGTGTCCAGCCTGGATCGTGGACTGAGCCTGCCCCTGCCGGACGACCCCTTGTACAGCGGCCTGGTGGCGAGCTTCTGGTTGACGCTGGTGGCGCCCTTCGTGGCGCGGGCCGACTTCGAGCTCTCCCTGCACCTCGACCGGACCGCGGGGGCGGGGCAGTGCCTGTCGGTGGGTTTTGCCGGGGCGTCACCGTCGGCCCTGCAGGCCATGCTCGACCGCCGTCAGGCGGAGACCCTGCGCGTCGGCTTGGTCGCGCCAGACTGGGTGGAGGCGCACCTGGAGGACAGCTTTGCGATGAAGAAGCTTTCAAGCTACCTCCGCCAACCTCAGCTGTCGCTGGCCCAGGCGGTGTCCACCTTCAAGGAATGCTTTTTAGGGGAATGAGGATGAGGATGCAGACAGGGGGGCGTGTGGTGGCGGTCCTGGTGACCGGCAGTGCCCTGATGGGGCTGGCCTGGATGAGCCCGCTGAAGGCAGCCGAGCCGGCCGCCACGCCGGTGGTGCTGTCGGGGGTGGTGCCGGACGAGGCCACGAAGGCAGCCTTGCTGGCCAAGGCCCGCGAGCTGTACGGCGCCGACCGCGTGGTAGACCAGCTGGGCGTGGACCGGCTGGTGGCGCCGCCGCAATGGCTGGCGCATGTGCAGCGGGTGCTGACGCCGGAGCTGAAGAAGATCCGCCACGGCCAGCTCAAGGTGAGTGGCAACACCGTGGAGCTGACGGGCGAGGTCGACAGCGAGGCCACGCATCAGCAGTTGGTCAGCCTGCTGGCCACCCAGCTGAACAACCCGACCTATGCGGTGCGGGATGGCCTGACGGTGGGGCAACCCGGTCAGGTGGCGCTGGATGAGGTGCTGGCGCGGCGCACCATCGAGTTCGAGCCCGGCAATGCCAAGATCACGCCGGCGGGCGTGGCCGTGCTGGAGGAACTGCTGCCTCTGTTGCAGAAGATGCCGGGTCGGCGCTTCGAGGTCGTCGGCCACACCGACGACATGGGCGCCCGTGATGCCAACCGGGCCTTGTCTGAGGCCCGGGCCCAGGCGGTCAAAGACTACCTGGTGGGCAAAGGCGTGGCGGCGGGGGACATCGTCACTTCCGGGGCCGGGCCGGACCGGCCCGTGGCGGACAACAAGAGCCCCGAGGGGCGGGCGCGCAACCGCCGCATTGAGTTCCGCGTCCTGGCCTGAGCCGGAGGCCTGGGCGTCAGTTCAGGCCGTCTTCGGGCCGCTCGATGCCCAGCAGCTCTTCCACATGGGACAGGGTGCCGGGTTCCTTGACCACCGAGCGCAGCCAGTCGTGCAGGGGCATGGTGCCCCAGCGGGCGGCCTTGTCGGCCAGATAGGCCACCGGGCTGTGGGGTTCGGCCTGACGGAAGTACTCGGCCACCTGGCGCAGCTGCTCCAGGGCCTGGGCCCGTGACTGGATCGGGCCACTCGGCCCACGCAGCACCGGGGCCGGTGCGTCGGGGTGGGCCGCGTCGGGGGGGAGGGCCGGCTCGGCTTGACTGGCGCCCAGGTGGGCTTCCTGCCCCAGGCGGGCCAGTTCGTCCCGGGCCGCTTCCAGAGCCCGGCGCGCACCGGTGAAGACGGGCGCGTCGTCGCCCAGTTCGTTTTCGGCCACGGTCGTCAGGCGGCCCCAGGCGGCCAGGGCGGCCTGCACGCGTTGGCTTTGGGCTTCAAAGGCGCTCAGGCCGGCCTGGGCGAGCAGCCGTGCCAGGCTCTCCACCGTGGGCAGCGGGCCGGCACCACTGCCCTGTGCTTCGCCGGCCAGCCGGCGGGCGCGGGCGGCCTCGGCGTCCAGCAGGCTGTAGCCCTTGGCCGGTGCATCGGGGCGGGGCACCAGGACGATCTGCCGGGCCAGCTCTTCCACCTTGGCGGACAGCCAACGCAGATGGCCGATGCGGCCGTCGTACTCGCCATCCTCGGGCTGGGGGTGCACCGTGGGCCAGTGCTGCTCCAGCAGGCCCGCGCACAGGTTCAGGCCATGCGCCAGGCCCTCGAAGCCATTCAGACGCGCCTGGGCTTCGGTGAACCAACCCGCCAGGCGCAGATCCTTGCTGCGGCGGTGGAGGATGTCGGCGCAGGCCCGACCCACCCCGGGCCAGTCGGCCACCTTCAGGCTGGCGACCCACTCGCCCTGGTCCAGCGTGGGGTCGTCTTCGCGGCGCATCTCCTGGATGGCATCGAAATCGGACGACAGGGACAGGTCCGTCCCGCAAGGTTCGGCCGCCGAAATCGGGGCCAGCAGATCTTCCAGATCCATGTGATGTTGTACTCCCTGGGACAGCCCGGAAATTCTGCCAGCGGCATTGGCTGGCCAGGCCGGCTCGATACGCTCCGACACACACGCGGGCCCGCGGCCAGCGCGGGCGCCCTCACTTCCAGAGTCGGAACTCGGTCAGGGCGGAGCGGCTCAGCCAGTCCCGCCAGGCACGGGGCAGCGGGGTGCTGGCGCCGGTGTGGCAGGGTTCGCGGTGCCAGTGGCCGCCGGCCAAGGTGCGGTAGGCGCGCCAGCCGCAGGGCAGGTCGGCCAGGGTCGACAGGCTGGGGTCGGCGTGCACGACCCGCCCGAGGCGGATGGTCCGGCACTGGTCGTTGGCCGCCACCACCCCGTGCAGGAACTGCCAGTCGCCGTCCTCCTCGTGCACGACCAGCAGCACCGGATGGTCGTTTCGGAGCACCTGCGAGGAGGTGAAAGCCAGCGTGTGCGGCGGATCGTCAAATGCCCAGGCCTCCAAGCTGGAGGAGGGCGACGGGAACAGGCGGGCGGATGAGGCAGAAGAGGGCATGGCGTTCACCGGTGGGACCGTGAAGGGGCATGCCTTGAAGCGCAGCAGTGGCAAGAGGTGAATGGTGCCACCGCGCTCCGCCGGGCTCCCAGGCCGGGAACTGGGCCGATGCAGGACACCTCGCTGGTGGACATGCGGACCGCAGGGTAGCACCCCCCCCGGCGGACACACAGCCCCCGTTCGGGGGGGGGAGATCCCCAGTTTGCAGGGTGTTGACAGAGACCGTGACCGCGCCCGCTGGAGAACGAGGTGGGGTATGGATCGGTGCCGGCCCGGGGCTCAGGGGCGGATCGGATCGGCCGCGGGCAGACACAGCCGCAGTCGCGCGCCGCCCAACGGTGAAGCCTGTGTCTGAACGCTGCCGCCGTAGGACTGCGCAAGCGCACGCACGATGTCCAGACCCAGGCCGGAACCCGGACGCTGTTCGTCCAGCTGCACACCGCGTTCGAACATGCGATCGCGCAGCGCCTCGGGGATGCCGGGGCCGTCGTCATCGACCGTGAAGCACAGCTGGTCGCCTTCGCGCTGCACATCCACCCGCACCCGGGCGTGCGCCCACTTGCCCGCGTTGTCGATCAGGTTGCCCAGCAGCTCGTACAGGTCCTGTTCTTCCCCGCGGAAGGCCTCGTCCCGGGCCTGCGGCGCGAGCTCAAACACCAGTGACCGGTCGGCATGCAGGCGTTGCATGGTGCGCAGCAGGGCGCGCATCGGCGCCAGCACGGGCGTGCGCAGCCCCGTGGCCCGCACCGCCGCCTCGGCACGGGCGCGCGCCAGGTGGTAATCCACCTGGCGACGCGCGCTGGCCACCTGCTCGGTGACCAGTCGGGCCAGCGGCGTGTGCTCCTGTGCCGCGGCGTTGGCCAGGATGGACAAGGGGGTGTGCACCGCATGCGCCAGGTTGCCGGCCTGGACGCGCGCGCGCTGCACCATGTCGGCATTCTCGGTCAGCACATGGTTGAACTCGTCGACCAGGGGCTGCAGCTCCAGGGGAAAGGGCCCGTCCAAGCGAGCGGCCTGGCCGCTGTGCACGGTGGCGAGCCGCTGGCGCAGCAATTGCAGCGGGCGCATGGCCAGCTGCAGGGGCACCGCCACCGCCACGGCCAGTCCCAGCGCCAACAGCCCCAGCGTGATCAGCAGCAGATGGGTGAAGCGCTGCAGCGGTTCGGCCAGCAAGGCCGTGTCGCCGGCCACCAGCAGGCGCAGGGGGGGCGCTTCGTCCTCGGGCAGTTGCAGCGTGCGGGTGACGGTCAGCAACGCATGTCCCTGGGCATCGTGCAGCAGCAGCACACGGTCCTCGGGCGCGGCCCCACTGGCTGCGGCGGGCGGCAGGGTCAGCACCTGGTCCCACAGGGATCGCGAGCGTGCCACTGCGGTCTGGGGGGCGGGGCCCAGGCGGTCCACCTGCCAGTACAGGCCCGAGAGGGGGCGGGCCAGACGCGGGTCCGCGGCCAGCGGGGGGACGCGGGTGCCGTCCTGCGGCGTCCAATCCACGGCGGCGCTGAGCTGGTCGAGCTGCACCACCAGCTGCGTCTGCAGCTGCTGCCGGATGTGGTCCTGGAACAGCGTGCGCAACGCCCAGCCCGCCAGCGCGATGCTGAGCAGCATCCAGGCCAGCGTGCCGGCCAGCAGGCGCAGGCGCAACGAGCCTCCCGGCGGGTGCGGCGGGGTGGGGGTCATGCGGCGGTGCCAGTGTCGACCAGCCGATAGCCCAGGCCGCGCACGGTCTCGATGCTGCCCGGCGGCAGCTTCTTGCGCAGGCGCCCCACGAAGACCTCGATGGTGTTGGAGTCGCGGTCGCTGTCGTGGGGGTAGATGTGTTCGGCCAGCTCGGTGCGCGAGAGCACCTGGCCCTTGCGCTGCATCAGCAGGGACAGGAGCTTGAATTCATGGCTGGTCAGCGTGAGCGGCTGCCCATCCACGAGCACGCGGGCCTGGCGTGTGTCCAGCCAGATCGGGCCGCATTGCCACTGTGCGCTGGCGTGTTCGCCCAGGCGGCGCAGCAGGGCCCGCAGGCGGGCCAGCAGCTCCTCCATGTGAAATGGCTTGGCCAGGTAGTCGTCTGCCCCGGCATCCATGCCGGCCACCTTCTCATGCCAGGCACCGCGCGCGGTGAGGATCATCACCGGCATCCTGCGCCCGGCCGCGCGCCAGTGGCGCAGCACCGACAGACCGTCGAACACCGGCAGGCCCAGGTCCAGCACCACCGCGTCAAAGTCCTCCACCTCCCCCAGGTACTGGGCCTGGGCCCCATCGGCGGCGGATTCCACCGTGTGGCCCGCCGCCGCAATCGCCTGCACCAGTTGGGCGCAAAGGGTGGGTTCGTCTTCGACGACCAGGATGTGCATCAGTGCTCCTTGCGTTTGACCTGCAGCACCCGACCATCCACGGCATCGACCTTCAGCTTGACCAGGCGGTCGTCCCGCTGCAACAGGCGGATCTCGTAGATGAAGTGTCCGTCATCCTGGTTGAACTCGACCTTCAGCACCTGGCCCTGGTATTCGCGTTCGACCCGTTCCAGCACGGTGCGCAGGGGCAGCACCTGACCCCGCTCCAGGGCCTGGCGCGCCAGCTCATGGTCTTCATGGCCAGGCTCCCGCGCGTGCAGCACGGTGGCGGGGAGGGCGGCGGCCCATGCCAGTGACAGCAGGGCGAGAAGGCGACGGGATGGGCGCATGGTCGGCTTTGTACGGCGGCGGGGATGAACGGCGGATGAACACCGTCTTCAGCGTCGGTTCAGGGTGACTTTCCCACAATGACGGCCGAACCCTGAAAGGAGCTTGCCATGAAGCCGATCGTTCTTCCACTGGCCCTGGGCCTGGCCCTCACGGTCGTCCCTGTGTGGGCCGATGACGACTGCGAGGCGCCGGTGTCGCACTGGCAGTCGCGAGAGGCCGTGATGCGCTTTGCCGCCCAGCAGGGCTGGCAGGTGCGCAGTCTCAAGATCGACGACGGCTGCTACGAGGTTCGCGGCCGCGACGCCCAGGGCCGGGCCTTCAAGGCCAAGCTGGCGCCGCAGACGCTGCGCGTGGTGAAGATGAAGCTGCGCGAGCACGACCATGACGCCGACGCGGAGCGCCACCACGACCGTGGGCCCGGCCGCGACGCGGCCCGCGCCGAGGGGGCCTCGTCCGGCGCCGCGAATTCCCCCGCTCCCAACCCCGTGCTGACGCCCGGGACCGCCCCGCGTGGGCAGATCGAATGAACCCCTTGACCTGGAACTGGAGAACCCGCATGTCCACCCCCCGTCCCCTGCTGTCCGCCGTGGCAGCCGCTTGCACGCTGCTCCTGCCCGCACTGGCGCACAGCCGTGAGGTCGTGCTCTCGACGACGCTCAAGAACTACGGCGGCGATGGCGCCTATCTCGCCGTCTACCTCACCGATGCCAAAGGGGCTTACGCCGGCACGCTGTGGGTGGCGGGCGGCAAGGCCAAGTACTACAAGCACCTGGCGGACTGGAACCGCCTGTCCGCCAAGGACGGCAAGCGCCTGCAGGGCGTGACCGGTGCCAGTGTGGGCATGGGCCGCACGCTCAAGGTGACCGCCGACCTGGCGGATGCCCTGCTGGATGCCGGCTACGAGATCCGCATCGATGCCGCGGCCGAGGACATGTCCGACAGTCCTTCGGAAATCCGGGTGCCGCTGTCCACCGCGCAGGCGGGCAAGCCCCGCGCCGGCAAGCAGTACATCCAATCGTTCACCTACCAACTGAAGTAAGCGAAGGGAGCTTTCCATGGCATGGCGGCAGATCCACCGCTGGTTGGGCCTGGTGGCCGGTGCGCTCGCGCTGGTCCTGGGGGTCACCGGGACCTTGCTGGCGCTCGACCCGCTGCGCAACGCCTGGCAGGCGGCGCCGACGGCGCAGGAGGTGTCCGTGGCCACCTTGGCGCAGCGTGTGCAGGCCCAGGTGCCCGGGGCCGAGGAAATCCGTCGCCTGCCCTCGGGCGTCATCGTGGTCCATGCGTTTCAAGACGGGCAGGCCCGGGCCGTGCGTGTGGACCCTGCGAACGGCCAGGTGCTGGGGGACTACCAGCCCTCGCTGCTGCCGCGGTGGGTGAAGAACCTGCACCGCGCCTTGCTGCTGGGCGACACGGGACGGCTGGTGGCCGCCCTGGGGGCCTTGTCGCTGTGCGTGTTGTCGGTGTCGGGCCTGGTGCTGCTGAAGCGCCGCATGGGCGGCTGGCGCCACCTGATGGGCCCGGTGCGCGGCACGCCGGTGCAGCGCCTGCATGTGCAGGCGGGGCGGGTGGTCTTGCTGGTGCTGGGCGTCTCGACCGCCGCCGCGCTGTTCATGAGCGCGGTCACCTGGGGTCTGGTGCCGGTCGAGGCCGGTGCGGAACCCGAGGTGGTGTCCACCCCGGGCGGCCAGCCCGAACGGCCGGTGGCGCAGCTGCCCCTGTTGCGCGAGCTGCGCGTCCAGGCGCTGCGCAAGCTCAACCTGCCTGCCGCTGATGATCCCCAGGACACCTGGCGCGTGACCACGGTCGGGGGCCAGGGCTGGGTGGACCGCTACAGCGGCCAGACCCTGGCCTGGCAAGACGCGACGGCCGCGCAGCGTGTGCACGACTGGGCGCTGCTGCTGCACACCGGCGAAGGCGCCTGGCTGTGGGCGCTGGTGCTGGGCGCCATGGGGGCCAGCCTGCCCTTGTTCTGCATCACGGGTTGGCTGTTGTGGTGGCAGGCTCGCCGCAACGCGCCGCACATCGCCGACAACAGCCCCTGGGCGCAGGCCGACAGCCTGATCTTCGTGGCCAGCGAGGGGGGCAGCACCTGGGGCTTTGCCCAGGCCCTGCATGCCGCCCTGGTCGCGGCGGGGCACCGGGTGCACACCACGGGCCTGGAGCGCTGGCGTGTGCCGCCGACGGCGCGCCAGGTGTATGTGCTGGCCGCCACCTACGGCGACGGCCAGCCGCCGGCCCATGCCGCGCATGCGCTGGAGACCCTGGCCCGGGTTCCCGCGACCCAGGCCCAGGTCGCCGTGCTGGGGTTCGGCGATCGCCAGTTCCCGGCTTTCTGCGCCTTCGCCCAGGCGCTGGAGACGGCGCTGCGCCGCCAGGGCTGGCCGGTCCTGTTGCCGCTGGAGTGCATCCACCAGCAGTCCGCCCAGGCCTTCGTGCGCTGGGGGCATGCACTGGCCCAGGCCTTGGGCCAGCCGCTGTCGCTCGCCTACCAGCCGCGGCTGCCGCGCACCTGCGCCCTCACGCTGACGGCCCGGCAGGATTTCGAGGGCGGCGCCGGGGATCCGACGGCCATCTTGCGCTTCACCGGGGCAGGCCAGTCGCTGCCCCATTTCGCGGCCGGTGACCTGCTCGGCATCGTGGCGCCGGGCCAGACCGTCCCCCGGTTCTACTCGCTGGCCTCCGGCACGCAGGATGGGTTTGCGGAGATCTGTCTGCGCCGCATGCCCGGCGGGATCTGCTCCAGCCACCTGTACGCCTTGCAGATCGGTGACAGCGTGCAGGCCTTCATCCGCCCCAATCCAGGCTTTGTGCTGCCCCCGGGCCGGCAGCCGGTGCTGCTGATCGGGGCGGGCACCGGCGTGGCCCCCCTGGCGGGCTTCATCCGTGACAACGTGCACCACCGGCCCATGCACCTGTACTACGGCGCGCGCCACCGGGAGCGGGACTTCTACTTCGGCACGGAACTCGAGACCTGGCGGGCCGAGGGGCGTCTGACCGGGCTCCAGACCACGTTCTCGCGCCAGCCCGGCGGCGGCCATGTGCAGGCGCTCTTGCGCCGCGACGCTGCGCAGCTGCGCGCGCTGTTGGCGCAAGGGGCCATCGTGCGGGTGTGCGGCAGCCGCCCCATGGCCCAGGGCGTGGGCGAGGTGCTGGAATCACTGCTCGCCCCGCTGGGGCAGAGCCTGGCCCAACTCAAGACCCAAGGACGCTATGCCGAAGACCTCTTCTGAGCTGCGGCGCCTGACGCTGCACGGCCCCACCATGGCCACGCGCTGGTCCGTCAGCTGCGAGGCGGCGCCGGACATCGACGCGAAGGCGCTGGAGGCGGGGCTGGCCCACGCCGTCCAGCAGGTCGATGCCCAGATGTCGCCCTGGCGGCCCGGCAGCGACCTCAACCGCCTCAACCAGGCGCCCCCGGGGACCTGGGTGCCGCTGCCGCCCGAGATGCTGGCGGTGCTGGTCTGCGCGGTGGACATCTGCCGCCTGAGCCAGGGGGCCTTCGATCCGGCCGTGGGGGCGCTGGTGAACGCCTGGGGCTTCGGGCCCAGGCGCGATGCGCCCGACGCCGCCGCGATCCGCGCCGCCGTCGGCGAGGCGGGGGCCACGCACGCGCCCACGCACGCGCTGCTGGAGCTGGATCCCGCCGCCGGGCGCGCCCGCAAGCACGCGCCGTTGGAATTGGACCTGTGCGGCATCGCCAAGGGCTATGCCGTCGACCGCATGGTCGCGGTGCTGCAGCAGCAGGGGGTGACGCAGGCCCTGGTGGCCCTGGATGGCGAATTGCGGGCCACGGGCAGCCAGGCCAGCGGCCAGCCCTGGGCGGTGGCCGTGGAGCGCCCCGAGGTGGGGCGCCGGGCCGTGCACAGCGTGCTGGAACTGCAGGACCTGGCGGTGGCGACCTCGGGCGACTACCGGCACTTTCTGCAGGTGGGCGAGGCGCGCCTGGCCCACACCATGGATGCGCGGCGTGCCGCCCCGGTGCGCAACGACGTGGCCTCGGTCACGGTGTTGGCCCGCCAGTGCATGCACGCCGATGCCTGGGCCACCGCGCTGCTGGTGGCGGGCCCGGGCGGCGGGCTGGCGCTGGCGCAGCGCATGGGGCTGGAGGCCCTGTGGCTGCTGCGCCGCGCGGACGGGCTGGTGGCGGTGGGCTCGGGGCGTTTCAGCCGGGCGGCCGGCTGAGGTCCGGGCTCAGACGTTGAACAGGAAGTTCATTGAATTCTCCCCGTCATTGCTGGATCTTTGGCGACGGGTGTGCACGTCATACCCGTATCTGTACCCGGTTTTGTTCTGGTGCCTGCGCGGGCGATTCGCCAACGTGCAAGACACAGCGAAGCTCTTTTTTCTTCTAGCCCTCCCATCCGGAAGGATCGTTTCGGGACCTTGGCGCCAACGGGTCCACAACGTAAGCCGGCTCTGATTCCATTGCTTTGTCAATGCGACCATCGCCGTCGCTGTCCACGTAGAACACCTCCACTGCCGGCGGCAGTTCAAACGGCTCACGCGAAAGGCGCTCACGCTCCAGGCGTTCAATACGCGCCTTCAGGTTCGATGTCATCGGGGTCACCTCTTTCTTTCATGTTGCGCATCAGTTCATGGATGGTGGGCTGCTCTAGCAGCGCCACCCGGCGCTCAAGGTCGGCGGCTTCCAACGTGCGACCGAGCTGGCTCAGCAGGTAGGCCCGGCGCGTCCCTTCACTGGAAGGCAGTGCGCCAGAGTCAACCTGTCTGTACAGGCGAGCCAGCTCCTTGGCTACGTCGTCCAGGGTCCTCAGATGGACGCGCCGCTTGCGGGGGGTAGCCTCTGCCAAGGATTGAGCACTGGCGGGGCTTCCAGAGGAGTTCATTGGCACCAGAGACGTGCTTTCGCAATTTGTTTTCATAGATTCGGCACTGAAGCCTTGATGGTCCATTTGTCCCTCCGGCCCGGTGTGCGCTCCTATTTCAGGGAGGCGGCAATTTCGTCGTGGATGATCCCGACCTTGCAGTTCAGATCGAAGTCCAATGCCGGCAGCTTGACGCCCGGAATGTCGGGGGTCATGAGGGAGACCGCCCGCGGCCATTGGTTCGACCCCACATAGACCCGCCGCGGCTCTGCGTGCGGGTCGGCAAAGTCATCCACAGTAACCAGCGCCCCCACCAGCGCGGCCGTTGCCTCCGTGAAGTACGCGGCAGCCTGCTGATAGTCTTGCAGCCGTTCGGTTGCAATTTCGAGGGCTGCACGGTACTGCATCGCGGCAGTGTCATTGCCTGCCATGGTGTTCAATCGCTGGCGGAGCGCAGCGGCATCGCGCTCCAGGCGCGCGGCACCCGCAGCGATGATTTCCAGTTCGCGGTTGGCAGCCATGGCGCTTGCCTGCGAATGGCCAGCCTCTTTATCAAACGCATCCAGCGCGGATTCCTTCGCTTCGCCGAGGGCAATGGCCTCCAGAACCGCGGTCCGTCCCGCGGCTTTGGCGGCAATGGCGCTGAGATTGCTGCGAATCTCTGTGGCACGATTTTGGAATGTACTGATGCGCGCCATCACCTGGCCAAGCTGCCCCTCCAATTCGGAAACGGCCTTCTTGTGCTGCTGCAGGGCGGCGAAGGCAGGGCGGCTGTTGTGGCTGTTCAGTGTGTTCATGATCGAAGTTCGTTGATGGGGTTGATCTGTTGAGCGATGCGGGTCAGGCCGCCGACGTGTTGATGCGGCATTGGGTGTTGGCGGGGCGGTCCACCAGGCTGATCTCTGTGAGGCGCATCTTCTTGATGACGCCATTGGTCTTCTCCAGGCTCTTGCCACCAATGCTGAAGCCCTTGTAGACGCCCTCTTGCACCTTCTTCCATGCGCTGTCGTCCACCACCTTGGCCGTGATGTAGATGCCACTGTCATCGACGTGTGCGGACTCCACCACGCCCACCGCGCTGCTGCTATGCATCTCGCGCAGGTTGCCGAACTCCATGTAGCTCGGCAGCGCGTCCTCCATGGCTCCCTTGGTGACGCTCTCGCCCTGGTTGTCTTTGCTGGTGTGGCTGGCGTAGCCATGCACGATCCGGTGCTCCTCGTCGCCTTTGTGGATGTCCAGGGGTAGGAACGCCACAAAGCGGCCGCCACTGACATCGGCCTTGTTGATGGTTCCCTTCAGCAGCAGTTCACCCAGCTCCGTGGAGGGGGTGCGCAGGTGGCTTGCCCAGGCTTGGGACATGGCGTTGATTTGTGTGAGGCTCATAGCGGTGCTTTCAGGCAACGGGGTTCTGGTTGCTGTCCACCCAGTAGCCCTGCTGGGGCATAGCAAACAGGAACTTGGAGAGGGTGTCGTCGTAGTAGCGATGGAGCTGCGGCACCGCGCTCAGAGGAGGGCGCTTCCAGCTCGGGCCGCGTTGGGGTGTGCCCATGGCCTTGAAGCCGGCGTTCAGCAAACGGGTGGCGCGGTTCATCGTCATGTCGATGGCATAGAGCCCATCCAAGCCGGGCGTGATGACATTGGTCGCGTCGTCGGTCCAACTGGTAGGCGACCAGCTCTCAACACTGTTCCAGCTCCCAGACTTTTCAAAGCCGTTGGCTTGCGTGGCGCTCTTGCCTGACTTGAAGCCAGGCGGAGCAAAGAGTTCGGGCATGTAGGCCATGAAATTTCTCCTGTGTGGTGTGGTTAAAAAGGTGCTTAGACGTCGATGAAGTCAAGGCCGCCCACGGCGGGGTCGCTGCGGCCAACGAGGGCATTGATGTTGGCCCGCCGCTGTTCATCGCGGGCCTGCCAGCCGGCGGCTTGATGGCTGGGGGTGGCTTGGCGGACCCAGCCGGCTTTGAAGCCTCGCCAGCCACGGGAGCAGCATTCGCGCAGCGCGGCCTCCAGCGTCCAGCCGGCTTTCTCGGCTTCGCTTCGGATGCCAACCAGGGCCGTTTCGGTGAGGAGGGCGCGAGCCTTTTCGCGGAGGGCCAGGAAGTCGTCCCACACGGTCGGGTCGACGTCTGTGGGGCGCTGAGCGGATGCCATGTGAGTGTGCTTCTTCGTGGTTTCCTTATGGGGCGCCGCCGTTGACGCATTACTAGCTGACGGTTCCTGACGGTTCATTGATGGTTTGGGTGACGTGGGTGTCAGGGGGATGAGGACATGGGCGTCAGGGGTTTGAGACGCAGGCGTCAGGGGTGACGCCGGCGTCAGAGGGGCGGGCTGAGAGAAGGGGGTGACCGTGATCCGATAGCGGTTGCAGAGGTGCCTGCCCCGGTTGAAGTCCACGGTCAGCTCGCCGCTCTCCCGCAACTCGACCAAGAGGCGGCCGATCTGGCGCTCGGTGAGCTTGCAGAGGGATGCCAGTCGCTTCACGCCGGGGCAGCACACGCCTTCATCGTCTGCGTGCTCGGCGAGGGCGAGCAGCAGCAGCAGAGCGCCACCCTTATGCTTGGAGTGATGCCACACGGCGGCAGACACCTTGACGCTCATGCCGCAGACTCCTCCACCTGATGCAGGAACAGCGCATCGTGTTGGTGGTTCAGGGCGAACTCAAGGGTGCAGAGGTCGCAGAACTCAACGACGGTGCACCCGCTGCGGGTCGCAACAAAGCGGCCATCGGCCAATTTGGTCAGCACCCATCCCGCAAGCGCGCAGCGGGCCTTTGCGGTTGCTTCGCGCTTCCACAGGGGAGAACGGCACTCGCTGGCGTTTGCCAAGGGGATCCGCATGGTGACCACTCCTGCTTAGCGAACGAAGGCGGCCAGAGCCTTGCGCAAATCACCGACGCGCCAGCGGACAGCCCGGTCGGTCAGCTTCAAGGGCTTCGGCAGGCGGCCATCGCGGCACATGCGCCAGATGGTCACGTCGCTGACGCAGGTCAGGCCGCGCACGGTGGGCAGCGGCACCAGGGCCTCGTCGGGCAGCGATGCAAACGCAGCGGCCTCAACCAAGTCGCTTGCCCGGCGGCTCTGGTGGGGGACAGTAATGGACTGATCCATGCATTTCTCTCCGGTGTGTCGCCGGCGACATGCCGGCAGAAACCACGGGAAAGAAACGGCGTTCTCAAATCTGAAGTGCAACACCTTGCCCCTCCGGTAAGGTGTGAAGATGAAGACGAGATACAGGCATCTGCAAGCTGAAGACCGCGTGACGCTGGCGGCGCTGCGCCAGCAGGGCTACAGCCTGCGACACATTGCAGGCGTGCTTGGGCGCAGCGCGGCCACGCTCAGCCGCGAGGTGCGGCGCAATTCGCAGGCTGGCCGGTACCTGTCGAGTGCGGCACAGCAGGCGAGCCTTGAGCGCCGCGTCGCGGCTCGTGCTCCCGTCCGACTTGATCCCGACGGCCCGCTGTGGCCGCTGATCACGCACCTGCTGGGCTGGCTGTGGTCGCCCCAGCAGATTGCACGGACACTGCGGGACATGTGGCCAGACCAACCCGAACTGC
>JAYSCA010000013.1:0-16437 GCA_041915165.1 Ideonella sp. | reverse complement strand
GCAACCCACGCTGGACACCTGGACCGACAACGTCCACCCGGAAGATGCCCCGGCGGTGCAGGCCCGGCTGCGCGAGCACCTGGAAGGCCGGCGCCAGCGTTACGAGGCCGAGTACCGGCTGCGCTGCCGCAACGGCAACTACCTGTGGGTGGAGGACCGGGGCCGGGTCTGCGAGCGTGACGCCAATGGCCAGCCCACCCGGGTGGTGGGCATGGTGCAGGACGTGAGCGCCCGCCATGAGGCCCAGGAGGAGCTGCGCCGCCACCGCGAGCACCTGGAGGAACTGGTGCAGGAACGCACCGCGGCCCTGTCCGACGCCAAGGCCGCCGCCGAGGCGGCCAACCGCGCCAAGAGCCGCTTCCTGGCCAACATGAGCCACGAGCTGCGCACCCCGCTGGCCGGCGTGATCGGGCTGAGCAGCCTGGCCCTGGCGGAAACGCGGGAGCCGCGGCTGCTCGACCGCCTGGGCAAGATCGAACAGGCCTCGCAACACCTGCTCTCGCTGATCAACGACATCCTGGACCTGTCGAAGATCGAGGCCGAGCGCATGGTGCTGGAAGCGGAGCCTCTGACGCTGGACCAGGTGCTGGACAGCGTCAGCCATCTGTCGGCCCACCGCGCCCAGGCCAAAGGGTTGACGTGGCAGGTCGTCGTGGCGCCTGAGCTGGCCCGGAGCCCGCTCATCGGCGATGCCTTGCGCCTCAAGCAGATCCTGCTCAACCTGGTGGACAACGCCATCAAGTTCACCTCGCAGGGCGGCGTGCGGGTCAGCCTGCAGCAGAGCCCGTCGGCCGATCCGCAGGTCCTGGCCTTGCGGGGCGAGGTGACGGACAGCGGCATGGGCATCGCGCCGGACGTGTGCCCGCGCCTGTTCCAGCCCTTCGAGCAGGCCGACGGCTCCACCACCCGCCGCCATGGAGGCACTGGTCTGGGCCTGGCCATCTCACGTCAGCTGGTGCGGATGATGGGTGGTGACATGGGACTGGAGAGCACCCCAGGTCAAGGCACGCGGGTCTGGTTCACGCTGCAATTGCCACGGGCCAGCGACGCGGCGCCCCATCCGCCGCAGGCCGGCGCGCCCGATGCGACACGCCTGGCGCTGCAGCAACAACATGCCGGGGCCCGCGTGCTGGTGGTGGAGGACGATCCCGTCAGCGCGGAAGTCTGCGCCGCCTTGCTGCGCCGCGCGGGTCTGGCGCCGACGCTGGCGCTCGACGGGCAAGACGCCATCGAGCAGGCCGCGCACGCCGCCTTTGACCTGGTGTTGATGGACATGCAGATGCCCCGCATGGGCGGGCTGGAGGCCACCCAGCACCTGCGCGCGATGGCGGGGGGCCGGCACCTGCCCATCGTCGCCCTGACCGCCAATGCCTTTGAGGACGACCAGCAACGCTGTCTGGCCGCGGGCATGGACGACTACCTCACCAAGCCCGTCGACGCCGCCCGGCTGTACGCCGTGCTGCTGAACCAACTGCAAGACCGCCCGACCTGACCGGCACGATGCGGCGAGCGGCCATCAGCCGCACAGGTCAACCACTTCGGCCAGCCCCTCCCGGGCCATTTCCATCTGGGTCTTGATGCTGACCAGCACATCGTTGGAGGCTGGCGGAAAGACGTCCAGATCATGACTGATCGTGTCGATCCAGCACTGGAGGGCGCAGCAGGCTGATTGCTTGTCCAAACCTGCCGCCAACAATGCCTCCACGGGATAACCGTCCAGTGCAGCCTGCAGGCAGTCCGGCAGGCTGTGCAGCGATTCTTGGACCGGGCTCATCACGACATCCTCCTGGACTCAGTGGAGCATGTCTCCGGCGCAACGCACCTGTTGCAAGTCAATTCTGCGGTAGCCTTCCAGCACCGCCGCGGTGCCACCTGGCTGCCGGGCGCGCCCCTCTTTGCATGACAACCCCAACCCGTTCGCCCGCCAAGCCGCCCCGGGTCCGCCGCCCGAGCCCGGAAAAAACGGCCCGCACACGGGCCCAGATCATCGAGGCCGCGCTGGCCGAATTCCTGGAGCACGGCTACGCCAGCGCCACCATGGCCGGCATTGCCCGCCGTGCCGGACTGGCCAAGGGCACGTCCTACAAGTACTTTCCCCACAAGGAGGCGCTGTTCCTGGGGATCGTGCAGCACATCGTCAACCAGCCGCTGAACGCCGCCATGAACCTCCCGATCAACACCGGCGAGCGGGTGGCGGACTATCTGCGCCGCACCCTGGTGCCGGCCATGCGGGAGCTGGAGCTGGCGGGACGGGCCTCGGTGGCCCGTCTGATCCTGGCCGAAGGGCGACGCTTTCCCTTCCTGGTGCAGACCTATCGGAAAGATGTCTACGACCCATTCCTGGCGCACATCCGCCAATGGGCCCACCAGGCCCGACAGCAGGGCGAGCTGACGCACGACCTGCTGGAACGACATCCCCATCTGCTGGCGGGGCCGCTGTGGATCAGCATGGTCCACAACGGCATCATCGATCCGGCCCACCCCATCGACGCGGCCGACCTGTTCGCGGCCCAACTGGATCTGCTGTTCGGCCCGCCATCCACTCTAAAATGACCGTTTGGTCACTTTTATTGGACCGACGTCTGCCGGCCCCGCCCTGCCCCATGTTGTCCTGGACTCCCTTTGCCCGCGTGTGCTTTGCCATGTGTGTCGGTGTGATGGGCACGGCGCTGGCCAGCCCGCTCTACCCGCTCTACCAGGACCGCTGGCAGCTGCAGGCGGGGGACATCACCCACATCTTCACGGTCTACATGGGCGGGGTACTGGTCAGCCTGCTGTTCCTGGCGCGGCTGACCCACCGCCTGGGCTACCTGCCGGTGCTGCGTGGGGCGCTGGTGCTGGTCACCGCCGGCGTGCTGCTCTCGGCCCTGGCCTGGAACCCGGCCTCGTTCGTGCTCAGCCGCCTGGCCATCGGCCTCGCCTCGGGGCTGATCACCACCTCGGCCTCGATCGGCCTGTCCCAGCTGGGGCGGGCCGGTGACGGCCGCCGCACCGCCGCCCTCACCACCTTCGCGATGACGCTGGGCTTCGGCCTGGGGCCGCTGGTGGGCGGCGTGATCGCCCAGTGGCTGCCGGCCCCGCTGCGCAGCGCCTACCTGCCCTCGCTGTTGCTGGGGGTGCTGGCCTGGCTGGCCCTGCGGCCACTGCCGGCCCCTCAGGCTGCCGGCGCGGCCCTGCCGCCGATGCGGGCCGCCGACTGGCTGCCCCGGGTGACGCTGCCGGCCCCGGCCGTGCGCCGCTACTTCTGGATCGGGGGCTTGAGCGCCTTCACCGCCTTTGGCATGTTCAGCCTGTACGCCTCGCTGGCCCCCAGCTTCATGCGCGAGCTGCTGCCCTGGCACGGCCCAGCCATCAGCGGGCTGTCCATCGCGATGATCCTGTTCCTGTCCTCGGCCTTCCAGCTGATGGCGCGACGGCTGAGCACCAAGGCCTGCGCGGTGGGCGGCCTGGCCACGCTGGCCCTGTGCAATCTGCTGCTGATCCTGACGGCCCGCACCGGCGCGCTGAGCCTGTTCCTGCTGAGCGTGCTGGTGACCTCCTTCGGCCACGGGCTGGCCAACGTCACCGGCATGTCGGTGGTCAACAAGGTCGCCAACACCGACACCCGCCCGGGCCTGCTGTCGTCCTACCTGATCGTCGGCTACCTGGGCACCATCCTGCCGATCCTGGCGATGGGCGCGCTCTCCGACCGGCTGGGGCTCAGTCAGGCGCTGGTGATCTTCTGCACGGCGATGGCGTTGCTGTCCGCCGTGCTGGCCGCGGCGGCACAACGCCTGCCCCCGCTGCCCCTGCCCCGCAGCGCCTGAACGCGCCGGGGCGCAGGCCTCAGCGGCTGCCGCCCTTGCGGGACGCAGGCGGCGTGCCGCCCTCGCCCAGCATGCGCTCCAGCCACAGCAGCCCATCCACCTGGGCCACAAAGCGTTCGAAGTAGGCCGGCGAGAGCTGGCGCATCTGCTGCAGCGCCTTGTGGACCAGGTGCTGGGAGTTGAGCGGCCCGGCGTTCTGCGGCAGCGCCGCGCGCGACTGCGCCAGCCGCTGCTCGGCGTTCAGCCGCTTCCAGGCATGGCGGAAATGGCGCACCGACTTCAGCTCGCCCGGCGGCGGCGCCGTCCCCGCTTCGACGGGCGGGCGGGCCGCCGCGGCGCCCGCGTCGGCGCGCGGGGTGGCGGCCACGGAGGGCGACCCCGCGCTGTCGGCCAGGCGGGCCAGCAAGGTCTGCAGAGGCCGCGTCGCCTCAGGCGGCGCGACGGGCGGCACTGGTGCGACCGTGGCGGCCTGCAAGGCATGCACACCCTGCTGCAGCCGCTGCTCCAGCAACTGCCGGGCGCGGCCGGACCGGGTGGCCAGGCGCCGGGCCAGGGCCTGCAGATAGGCCCAGCGCACCGGGTCGACGCGGTCCGCCCCGGCGGCCTGCAGCGTGGCCAGCCAGGCGTGCGGGTCGGCGCCGAGGTCCTGTTCAACCATGGCTGGGGGCGGAAGCCGGTGCGCCGCTGCGCGCCGGGCGGGGCATCGGGGCCATCTCGACCCGGCGGTTGCGGGCCCGGCCCTCGGCGTCGGCGTTGGACGCCACCGGCTGCTGCGAGCCAAAGGCCGCCGCGAAGACATTGGCGGCCGGCACACCCTCCTCGATCAGCGCGCGGGTCACGGTCAGGGCCCGCTGGGCCGAGAGTTCCCAGTTGTCGGCAAAGGACCGCTCGGCCGGGGTCTTGGTCGAGGCCTTGCCGCCGCTGCGCACGGTGCGGTCGTCGGTGAAGCCACTAACCATCAGCACCTCGTCACGCGCCTTCAGGTAAGCGCCCAGCGGCGCGGCCAGGCTTTTGAGCAGCTGGCGGCCCTCAGGCTGCAGGTCCGCCGAGTTGAAGGCGAACAGCACACTGCCGCTGATGCCGATGCGGCCGTGGTCCAGCGTCACCCGCCCCGCCGCCAGCGGGCCGGCCAGGGCCTGCTCCAGGGCCTGGCGGCGCTGGGCTTCCAGCTGGCGCTGCTGCACCTCGCGGTCCAGCCGGCTGCTGAGCTCGAACTGCGCCCCCAGCACACACAGCAGGATCAGCACCAGCGCGCCCACCAGGCCGGACATCAGGTCGGCGAACACCGGCCAGACCGGCGCGGTGGCCTCCAGGTCGGCCTCGGCCACGTCGCCGTGCAGGGCTTCGCCCATCATGCGGTGGCTCCCCCTTCAACCCGCTCGGCCCGCTCGGTCAGGGCCCCGGGCTGGCTGGCGATGCGCTGCAGGTCGTCCAGGATCTGTTTTTGCGACAGGATGCTGAGGTCGATGACCTCGCGCGCCTGGGCCACGTAGTAGGCCAGCTGCTCGTCGCTGCGCGTCAGGGACTGGCCCAGCGCGCTCTCGATGCGTTCCAGCTGGCCGCCCAGCTGCTGGCTGGACTGGTGGAACAGCTGCACCGCCTGGCCAAAGGCCTCGCCCAGGCTGGCGACCTCAACGGCGCCCTCGGTGAGCTGCGCGGCCACCTCGCCCAGCGGCTGGGCCTGTGCGGCCAGGGTCTCGCTGAAGCGGGAGACGGCGGCCTCCAGCGTCTGGGCCGACGAGGCCACCAGCGCGTCGATCGCGCCGCGCTGCTCGGTGGCGGCCTGGGTCACCGCGCCCAGCAGGGTGTCCAACGTGGCCAGCAGGCGGGCCCGCTCGTCAAGCTGCGCGTTGTCGCGCGCCATGCTGGCCGACAACTGCTGGCGCAGCTCGGCCATGACCTCGGCCGCGGCACGCGGGGCCTGGGCCGCGGTGTCCACCAGGCGGCTGACTTCGCTGACGGTGCTCTGCACATGCGCCTCGGCCTGGGCGGTGATCTGCTGGGCGGTGCGGGCCAGGGTCTCGCAGATCTGCTGCTGCTGGGCCAGGGCCTGCGCGCCGGCCTCGCCCCAGTGCTGCCGCAGCTGGTCGGACACGCCCGCCAGCGCCTGGATGATGGCCGCCAGCCGCGCGGCGTCGCGCTCGCCGGCCGCCGCCTCCAGCGCCGCCTGGGCCTGGCTGATGCCCGCCACCAGCGTGGCGGCGTGCTGCTCGAAGCGGGCCGAGGCCGTTTCCAGCGCCTGGCCCACCCGCTGCTGCTGCGTCAGGGCTTCGCGGCCGGCCTCGGCCCAGGTCACCTGCAGGCGTTCGGTCAGGCCCTGCAGGCCACTGCGCATCTCGGCCAGGTGGGCGGCGTCGCGGGCGGTGGTCTCGGCCTGCTGGGCGGCCTGGGCCTGGGCCAGGCGCTCCACCAGTGCAGCGGCCTGCTGCTCGAAACGCTGGGCCGCGGCCTGCTGGGCCTCGCGGGCCTGGTCCATCTGGGCCTGCCACTGGGCCAGTTGCCCGGCCTGACTGTGCTGCTGCTGTTCGGCCAGGGCGCTCACCAGCCCGGCGGCGCGCTGTTCGAACTGGGCGCTGAAGCCCTGCAAGGTCTGCCCCAGGGCCTCGGCCTGGGCCTGCTGGGCCCGGGTCTGCTCGGCCAGCGCGGTCTGCCAGCCTTCGGCCACGCGGGCCTGGCTGGCCTCGAAGCCCTGGCCCAGCTGGGCCAGTTGCTGCTGCACGCTGCCGGCCAGGGCCTGCTGCAGGAGCTGGGCCTCCTGCGCAATGCCGCCCAGCGTGCGTTCCACCACCGGGGCCAGCGTGGCGCTGGTGGCGCGGGCGCTTTCCTGCAGCGCGCGGTCCAGGCTTTGCTGCAGCGAACGGTCCACCGCGCTGGCCAGGCCGCTGTAGGCCGCTTCAGCCCGGCTGTGGAATTCAGCCTGACCGGCCAGCAGGCGGTCCTGGGTGTCCTGCGAGCGGCGGTCCAGCCCCTCCACCAGAGCCTGCAGCCGGTCGACCAGCGCCGGCATCAGCGCCGTCTGCTGCTGCAGCAGGCGCAAGGATTCTTCGCGCTGGGCCACGGCCGAAAAGCCACGCAGCGGCTGGGCGATGGCCGCATCGAGCTGCTGCACCGCCGCCAGGCGCTCGCGCCGCGCCAAGGCCGACAGCAGGCCCAGCGCCGCCGAGGCGGCCACCCCGGCGATCGAGGTGCCAAAGGCCAGGCCCAGGCCCTTCACCGGCGTGACCAGCGCGTCGCGCACGGCGGTGAGGTCGTTGGAGAGTTCCAGCATGGCGCCGGTGCCACGCAGGGTCAGCACCATGCCCAGGAAGGTGCCCAGCATGCCCAGCAGCACCAGCAGGCCCGACAGATAGGGCGCCAGCGCCGGCCCGGGCAGCGGCGCCGACAGGCCTTCCACCCGGCGCCGCACCGCGTTGCGCAGGCCCGCCGGCAGGTCCGCCAGCCAGGCGGTCAGCGTGGCCGGCGGCTCGGTCAGCGCGGCCACGCTCTGGCTCAGCTGCGCCGTCTCGCGGGCGAAGCGGCGCAGCTCCAGCGCCCCCACGCCATACAGCGCGGCAATCAGCACGGTGACGGCCAGGGCCAGCGGGTTGACGCCCACATAGCCGGCCCCCACCCAGACGATGCCCGCCAGACCGGCGAGGAAGACAAGCAGTTGCAGCGATCGGTTCATCGGTTCGTTCAAGTCAGGAGGTGGTGGCCTGGCGCAAGGCGTCCAGCAGGCCCTCCACGGGTTGCAGGCGGAAGGCCAGCTCGGCTTCCAGCAGGGGCTGGAGCTCGCGCTGGAACCGCGGGTTCAGGTCGTCGGCCGCCTCGGCCTGCAGGCGCTCGTAGCGCTGCGCCAGCAGGCCGGGCACCTGGGCCAGCAGGCTGCGCGCCTGCGCGCCCACCACGTCTTCCATCACCACATCCAGCGTGGCGAGATGGGCCAGCGCCGGCGAGGCGGCCGCCACCGCGTCCCGCACCCGCTGGCGCAGCGACCCGATGGCGTTGTCCATGGCCTTCTGCGCCACCAGGTAGCGCTGACGGTGGAGTGCGAAGCCCTCATCCTCGGCTCCTTCGGCCACCAGCCGGGCCTGCACCCGCGGCGACACCGCCACCCGGGCCGCGCCGCCCGTGCGCCGCGGGCCGGCGGGCTCGCCGCGCAGATGGGCCAGCAGCTGCTGCCGCACCCGGGCCAGCTCGCGCTCCTCGGTGGCCAGGCGTTCGGCCGGGCTCCACAGCCCCGGCGGCACCGGCGCGGCCGGCCCGCCCAGGGCCGAGGACAGCGAAATTGCGTCCGTCCAGTCGAACCAGGCGCTCAGGCGCTCGCCAAAGGCCGCCCGCGCCTGCGCCGCCGGCACGGCCCCGCCCCAGGCCGCCAGCAGGCGGATGAAGTCGGAGCCGCCCAGCAGCCCCGCGGCGGCAGCCGGCGGCACAGGCGAAGAGGGGGCGGCGGCACGCGCCGAAGTGGAAGCCAAGGATGCGCGGGGAAAAAGGCGAGATTTTACGGGGCGGGCTACCATCCGCCGCTTCGCTGCCCACCGCCTTGCGACATGCCCACGCCGACCGCCCCGACCGACGCCCTCGCCCCGACCGCCCGGCCCTCGGCGCCGCCCTGGATCTTCATGGTGCTGATCGTGCCTTTCGGGCTGGTGGGCGGCTTCCTGGGCGTGGCCCTGGCCTATGAACTGAAGCAGGCCGGCGTCTCGGCCGCCGCCATCGCCGGGCTGATCGCGCTGAGCTATGTGCCCAACACCTGGAAGTTCTTCTGGGCTCCGCTGGTGGACCTGAGCTGGACCCGGCGCCACTGGTACCTGGCCTCGACGCTGGTGACCGCGCTGGGCATGGTGGGCATGGCCTGGTTCTCGCGCGATGCGCTGCACTGGGGGGCGCTGACGGTGGTGATGCTGGTCACGAACGTCACCAGCACCGTCTCCGGCATGGCGGTGGACAGCCTGATGGCCCACAGCACCGCCGACGAGGAGAAGGGCCGGGCCGCGGGCTGGTTCCAGGCCGGCAACCTGGGCGGCGGCGCGCTGGGCGGTGGCCTGGCCCTGTGGCTGGTGCAGGACTGGCAGGTCTCGGTGCTGGCCTCCGGCTGGGTGATGGCCGCGCTGTGCGGCCTGAGCTGCCTGCCCCTGCTGCTGCTGGCCGAGCCGGCCAAGACCCCGCACGATGCGCGCGCCAGCCACGCCAGCAGGCTGGCCCGGCTCAAGGGCGTGGCCTGGGGCCTGTGGGGCGACCTGTGGTCGGTGGTGTCGTCGCGCGCCGGGGGGCTGGCCCTGCTGGTCTGCTTCCTGCCGATCGGCAGCGGCGCGGCGTCCAACCTGTGGTCGGTGATGGCCGGCGACTGGCACGCCAGTGCCAACACGGTGGCCCTGGTCAACGGCGGGCTGGGCGGCGTGGCGTCGGCGGCGGGCTGCCTGATCGGCGGCTGGGTGTGCGACCGGCTGGAGCGCAAATGGGCCTACTGCCTGTTTGGCGCGCTGCAGGTGCTGCTGGCGGTGGCGATGGCCGAGGCGCCGCACACCGAAGCCAGCTTCGTGGTGCTGAGCAGCGCCTACAACTTCGCGGTGGGCATGGCCTACGCCGGCTTCTCGGCCCTGGTGCTGGAGGTGATCGGCCGCGGCGCGGCGGCCACCAAGTACAACCTGATGGCCTCGCTGTCGAACATCCCGATCGGCTACGTGACCTGGATCGACGGCCTGAGCTACGAGCGCTGGGGCGCCCGGGCGATGCTGAATCTGGAAGCGGTCATCGGGGTCTTGGGCCTGCTGTGCTTCGCCCTGGCCGCGCATGTCGTACGCTCGCGGTCCCGAACCCGGGTGATGCAGTCCACGGCGTCCTGATGCCCTGCGGCTGACCGCCCCCCACAGGATCTGCCATGCCCCGCCCCTGCCTGACTCGGCGCGCGCTGTTGCGCGCCTTGCCCGTGGTCTGCCTGCCCGCCGCGGCCCTGCACGCCCAGGAACTGCCGCTGCTGCAGGAAGACAACCCCACCGCCCGGCAGCTGGGCTATGTCGCCGATGCCGCGCGCGCCGACCGGCAGCGCTTCCCGCAGTTCGCGCCCGGCCAGAGCTGCCGCAACTGCGCGCTCTACGGCGGCGAGGCCCAGGACGCCCAGGGCGGCTGCCAGCTGTTCTATGGCGTGGAGGTGAAAGCCGCCGGCTGGTGTTCCGCCTGGAAGCCCAAGGCCCCCTGACCCCTCTCTCATCCCCCAACGGAAGAACCGATGCTGTTGATTGTTCTGGTGGCCGGCCTGTGGGCCGGCCTGCAAAACGCCCTGGCCGGGGGCGGCTCCTTCGTCACCCTGCCGGCCCTGATCCTGACCGGCATGTCGCCGCTGGCGGCCAACATCACCTCCACCGTGGCGCTGTTTCCCGGCCAGGTCTCGTCGGGCTGGGCCGGCCGCCGGCTGGTCAGCGGTGTGGGCACCCTGCCCTTCAAGGCGCTGTTCATCCTCAGCCTGGCCGGTGGGGCGCTGGGCGCCCTGCTGCTGCTGAACACACCCTCGTCGGTGTTCGCCCGCCTGGTGCCCTGGCTGGTGCTGTTCGCCACCGCGGTGTTCGCCTGGGGCAGCTTCTTCCGCAAGCCGGGCCAGGACACGGCCCACCTGGGACCGGTCAGCGCCGGCGTCACGCAGTTTCTGATCGCCATCTACGGCGGCTACTTCGGCGGCGGCATCGGCTTTCTGATGCTGGCGGCACTGACGATGGCCGGCATGGCCACCCGCAACGCGGGCGCCACCAAGAACGTGCTGGCCGGGGTCATGAACGCCTCGGCGGTCGCCTTCTTCGTGCTCTCGCCCGAGGTGCACTGGATCCCGGCGCTGGTGCTGGGCGCGGGGGCGCTGGTGGGGGGACTGGCCGGTGCCTGGGCGCTGCACCGGGTCAACGAACGCCTGCTGCGCATGGCCATCGTGGCCCTGGGCGTGGCACTGACGATCGGCCTGTTCCTCCGGCCGATCTGAGCCGCCGTCAGCCGACCTGGGCCAGTTCGGCCGGTGCCGGGGGCTCACTGACGAAGACCCCGGCCCGGCCCGCCCGCTTGGCACCGTAGCAGGCGGTGTCGGCCTCGTGCAGCCAGGCACGGCCGTGGCCCATGCGATCCTCCCAGGAGGCCAGGCCGATGCTGGCACTGACCTGCAGCACATGGTCCCGCCAGGGCAGGCGCACCTCCAGCACCGCCGCCAGCAGCTTGTGCGCCAGGCGCTGGGCCCATTCGGCCGGGCAACCATCCAGCAGCACGGCAAATTCGTCGCCGCCCAGGCGCCCCACCGCATCGCTCTGGCGCACCCCGTTCTGCAGGACGCGGGACACCGCCTGCAGCATGGCGTCGCCGGCCAGGTGGCCCTCGGTGTCGTTGATTGGCTTGAAATGGTCCAGGTCGATGACCAGCAGGGCGGCCGCCCGGCGCGGCTGAGCCGCCACGAAACGGTCCAGCCGGGCCAGGAAGGCCGCGCGGTTGAGCAAGCCGGTCAGCGCGTCGTGGCTGGCCGACCATTCCAGTTCATGGCGGGACTGCACCTGCTGCGTGATGTCGCTGAGCGTCAGCACCACGCCGGCGTCCAGCTGGTCCATGCGCACCGGCCGGGCATGCAGCTGCCCCCAGAACACCGTGCCCTGGCGCCGCAGGAAACGGTGTTCCCCGACATAGGGCTGGCCCGATTGGAAGGCCGCTCTCACCGCGGCGCTCAGCGGCCCCAGTTCGTCCGCCTCGGCCAGCAGGACGCCCAGCGGCAGGTGGCGCAGCTCGTGGCCGGTGTAGCCGAGCAGGCGGGCCAGCTCGGCGTTGAACAGTGTCAGCCGGTCGCGCCGCACCAGGCCCAGGCCCAGCGGCGCGGCCGCCATCACCCCTTCCAGCTGTTCGAACAGCTGGCGGTTCTCACCATCCTTGCGGGCCAGGGCCTGGGCCACCTCGCGCAGCGTGGTGCTCAGGGCGCCGATCTCGCCACGCGCCCGCGGCCAGCCCGAAGCCGGACGCTGCCCGCCATCGAGCATGCCCATCACCCGCCGCTCCAGCCGGGCCAGGGGGCTCAGCTGCCAGCCCAGGTAGAGCATCAGCGCCAGCGCCAGGCCCAGCGCGACCCCGAAGGCCCAGCGCAGCGAACGGGTGCGCAAGGCGTCCAGCGGCGCCAGCATGGCCACGCGGGAATAGGCGCGCCAGACCATCCAGTCCGGCCCCGGAATGCCCGCGCCGACCAGCAACTGGTCCCCATCGGCCCACACCAGGCCCATCGGCTCGACCGGGCTGCCCGCTTCACGCCAATGGCTCAGGGCCCGAGCCAGGTTCTGGTCGCGCAGCGCGGCCGACATCCCGCGCGTGGGCTCCCCCTGCACCAAGGCCTGCCCCTGGGCATCGGTGACGGCCAGCAGGGTCGAACTGGCCCCCTCACCGAAATCGGGGCCGACGTCGCCGACATCCCGCAGCAGCCCCTCGTTGAGGGTCAAGGGCAGCACGCCCCCCAGCACCGCACGCACCTGCCCCGCCCGCTCGATGGGCTGCACCAGCACCACATGGCTGAGCTGGCCTTCACTGGCGTGGAACCACCACATCGTCGGCCGCCGTTCGCGCACCGCGGCCTGGAAGCCGGCCTGCTTGCCCAGGGATTCCAGCAGACGGTCGGGCGCCTGGGCCGCGCTCTTGCCGACCAGCGCCCCTTGCGGATCGGCCAGGAAGACGCGCTTGAACAGCACATGCAGCCCCGGCCGGCGCCCTGGCGAGACATCCCATTGCTGCAGCTCGGCCACGGTGCTGGCCGCCGCCGCCAGGGCCCGCTGGCGGTCCACCAGCTGCCGGGACAGCAGACCCGCACTGCGGGCCGCCTCCTGCAGCACCATCTGGTGCGCCCGCTCCTCGGTATCACGCTCGGCATCCTGCACCAGCAGCCAGGTGGTGCAGCCGGTGGCCACCACCACGGCCAGCAGTGCACCCAACGTCAAGCGCAGCAACAGCGAGCCGCGCCAGCGCGTGGGCATCCAGCCGCGCCACCAGGGCACGGATGAAGCGGACGGGGAGGCAGCGGCAGACGTCATCGAATTCATCAGTAAAACTACCGATGACGTTGTATCGCGCTTTCAGGCTAAAACTTTAGGGCTCTCGCACCAAGCTCCCCCCCGCCCGTGTCGAAATCGGCATCGAGCGCCGGCATTCGGACCGCACCATCGGCCTCCCAGTCGACATGGGTGATGCCGGGTTCCTCGGCCTCCAGCCGACGGCGCTCGATCTCTTCGGGAGTCAGCAGGCCCAGGCTGGCCTGCCAGGCGCTGGCCTGCTCGTCAGAGGCCTTGCGCCGCTGGGCCTCGTCCAGCGCCTGGCCGATGTGCTGCCGCAGGGCCTCGGGGTCCCAGGGCTTGGTGAGGTAGCGGAACACCCCGGCCTCGTTCACCGCCCGCTGGGCCGTGACGAAGTCGGCTGTGCCGGTCAGCAGCAGCCGCACGGCCAGGGGCTGCCAGCGGGCCACCTCGCGCAGCAGCGTCAGGCCATCCAGCCCGGGCATGTGCAGGTCGGCCACCACCACGTCGTGCGCGTGGGCCCGCACCAGGGTCAGGGCCTCGGCCCCGCCGACGGCCAGGTCGACGTCCAGATCGGGTCGCAGGCCGCGCAGGTTGCGCTGCAAGGCCCGCAGCTGGGCCGGTTCGTCATCCACCAACAGCAAGCGTGCCATGGTTGTCTCCTGGGTTGCGGGGCCTGCGGGCGGCTCAAACGGCCAGGGCCCGGCAGGTTTCTTCCACGCCCTGTTCCACCTGGGCCAGCAGGGCCAGGGCCTCGTCTTCCGGCAGCGACAGGGCCTGCCACAGGGCGGGGTCCAGCGTGGGCACCGCCTCGTCGGGGTCGCCGGCCAGGTCCAAGGCATGGGCCAGGGCGTCGGCCAGTTGGATCACCCCGGCCAGGCGACAGACCAGATCGTCCGCGCTGTCGGCCGGGGCGTGGTGGTGCAGCACGGCCTGCGACACCGCGGGCGGGAAACGCCAATGGGCGGCCAGCTCCGCGCCGATGCGGGCATGGTCCAGGCCCAGGGTGGCCTGCTCGGCCTCCAGGTCCGACACATCGGCGCTGCGGGCCAGGGCCAGGGCCTGGGCCCCGGCCTGCGGGAAGTGTGCGGCCAGCACCAGCTTGCCGATGTCGTGCAACAGCCCGGCCACGAAAGCCTCGTCCGCATCCAGCGCCAGCCGCGGAGCCAGCAGCCGCGCCGCCAGCGCGGTGGCCATGCCGTGGCGCCAAGCGCTGCGCGACGAGAAGCCGATGCAGCGCGAGGTGTCCAGTTGGTGGCCCAGCGACACGGCCAGCAGCACGCCGGAGACCGCCCGCAGGCCCAGCAGCGTGACCGCGTCGCCGATGCGCGCCACCCGGCCAGGCATGCCGTAGAAGGCCGAATTGGCCACCCGCAGCGTGCGGGCCGCCAGCGCGGGGTCCTGCTCGATCAGGTGCACGCAGCGGTCGACCGAGATGTCGTCGCGCTCCAGCGCCTGCATCACCTCGCGCACCGCCTGCGGCAGGGCCGGCAGCGCCTCGACGCAGGACTGGATCTTCGCCAGCGTCAGCGGGGTCTCAGGCATGGATGGCCTCCTCCACCTCGGTCTGCGCGCGGTAGCGGCGCAGCAGCGGCAGCAGGGGGTGGATGCGCCCGTCACGCAGGGTGCGCCGGAACAGACGGTCCAGCCGCAATGGCGCCACGGGGGCGGACACGGGCGGAACCGGCGGGACGGGCCATTCGACAGGCCGATTCATGAGAACTCTCCAGGACAGGAAACGGAAGAAACGGGCAGGCAGACCAGCACCTCGCCCCGCGAGGCCCCGGTCGGATCGGCCAGGCGATGGCGCCACACCTGGCAGGGCTGGCCATGGATGTCGCCCTGCGCCACGGCGCCCAGCCCCCGCAGGGCGGCCACGCCGGGCTGGGCGGGCAGGCCCAGCGCGAGGTCCCCGGGCGAGAACAGCTGGTGGGCCCGGCCGTTGGCATAGACCAGCAGGTCGTCGGGATCCAGCCCGAGCACGGCCACCGGCAGGCTGTCGAGGATCTCGCGCACGCCGCCCACGCTGGCCTGCAGCAGCAGGGCCTGCTCCTGCTGACGTTCCAGCGCGGTGCTGAGTTGGGCGTTGACCCGGGCCAGCGCGCTGTTGGCGCCGGCCAGCTCATCGGTCAGGCGGCGGTTCTCGTCGGCCATGCCCTTGCGCTGGAAGGCCTCGGCCACATGGGCACGCAGGCGGTCGTCCTCCCAGGGCTTGGTGAGGAACTTGTAGACCGAGCCTTCGTTGACCGCATCGATGATGGACTGCAGGTCGGTGAAGCCCGAGAGCGTCATGCGCACCGTGTCGGGATAGAGCGCGGCCGCCCGGTGCAGGAACTCCACGCCGGTCATGCCCGGCATGCGCTGATCGCTCAGGATCACGTCCACCGGATGCTCGGCCAGGCACCGCAAGGCCTGCTCGGCATCGGTGGCGGTGAAGATCTCGTAACCATCGCGGCGCAGCAGCCGCTTGAGCGCGGCCAGGATGTTCTCCTCGTCATCCACCAGCAGCAGGGAGCGTCGGTTGTCTCGCTCGGTGGTGTGCTGGGCGTCCAGCCGCCAGCCCGCGCGCAGGCGCTCGGCCAGTGCCTCGGCGGGCAGCGGGGTGCTGAACCAGAAGCCCTGGATCTGGTCGCAGCCCATGCCCACCAGCAGGCTGAGCTGTCCTTCGGTCTCCACCCCCTCGGCCAGCACCTTCAGGTGCAGGCCATGGGCCATCAGGATGATGGCGCGGATCAGGCTGGCGCTCTCGGGCACCAGCGTCATGTCGCTGACGAAGGAGCGGTCGAGCTTGACCACGTCGATCGGCAGGCCGCGCAGCGCGCTCAGGCTGGAGTAGCCGGTGCCGAAGTCGTCCAGCGAGACCTCCACCCCCAGGGCGCGCAGCTCACGCAGGGTCTCCCCGGCCCGGACCGGGTCGTCCATCACCCCGCTCTCGGTCAGTTCGATGCCCAGGGCCCGCGGGTCCATGTCCGTGTCCAACAGCACCTGCTGCACCTGGGCGGCCAGGTCGCCCTGCCCCAGCTGGTAGGGCGAGACATTGACCGCCACCCGCGGCACCCGCACGCCGCTGCGGCGCCAGGCGCCCCACTGACGACAGGCGGTGCGCAGCACCCACTGCCCCAGCGCATGGATCAGCCCGGCCCGCTCGGCCACGCCGATGAACTCGGTCGGGGGCACCTCGCCCCAGGGCGAGGTCTGCCAGCGCAGCAAGGCCTCCACACCGACCAGCTCGCCCGAGGACAGCGACACCTGCGGCTGGTAGTGCAGGCTCAGCGCGTCCTGCTCGATCGCATGGCGCAGCGCGGCGGCCAACTGCATCTCGCGCAGGGCCCGGGCGTGGGCCTCCGGCTTGGCAAAGGCCACACCGGCGGTTTCGTCGGCCAGCGCACAGGCCTTCTCGGCTGCCTCCAGCAGCCCCACCGCATCCTGGCCATCGCCGGGGTACAGGGCCAGGCCGATGCGGCAGCGCGGCAGCAATTCTGTGGCCCCGATCTGCACCGGCGCCTGCAGCGCACCCAGCAGGGCGCGGGCCCGCTCATGGGCCTGCTCGCTGCGCCAGGTGGCCCCGGTGCCCGTCATCAGCGCCAGCTCCAGGCCGCTGACCCGGGCCACCACCTCGTGGTCCCGCGCCAACTGGTTCA
>JAYSCA010000012.1:0-16692 GCA_041915165.1 Ideonella sp. | reverse complement strand
CGGCGTCGGCGCCCTTCGCCACGCAGCCCTTGCGCGGATAGAGGTTGAACAGCTTGGCCGCGTTGGCCGAGGTGGCGGCGACGAACTCGCTGGGCGTCAGGCGCCCGGTGTTGACGCCGGCGTCCCAGATCACCGCCAGGCGTTCCTCGACGCCGCCGGTGCCGTTCGGGATCTTGCTGAAGTCCAGCTTGCCCATCGCCTTCTGCGCGGCGCAGAAGGTGCAGTGGTCGGTGGCGGTGGTCTGCAACGCGCCGGCCTGCAGATGGCGCCACAGCGCCTCCTGGTGGCTCTTGGCGCGGAAGGGCGGGCTCATCACATGGGCGGCGGCCACCTCGAAGCTGGGATCGCGGTAGACGCTGTCGTCGACCACCAGGTGGCCGGCCAGCACCTCGCCATAGACCCGCTGACCGCGGGCGCGGGCGCGGGCGATGGCCTCGGCCGTCTCGGCGCAGGACACATGCACCACGTAGATTGGCACGTTGAGCACATCGGCGATCGCGATGGCGCGCTGGGCGGCCTCGGTCTCGACCGCGGGCGGGCGCGAGAGCGGGTGCGCCTCGGGCCCGAACATGCCTTTGGCCTTCATCTCCTGCTGCAGCAGGAAGACCAGCTCGCCGTTCTCGGCGTGCACGGTGGGCATGGCGCCCAGCTCCAGCGCCCGGCGGAAGCTGTTCACCAGCGTTTCGTCGTCGCACATGATGGCGTTCTTGTAGGCCATGAAGTGCTTGAAGCTGTTCACGCCCTCCTCGCGCACCAGCGTGCCCATGTCGGCGTGCACGCTCTCGTCCCACCAGGTGATGGCGACGTGGAAGCTGTAGTCGGACGCCGCGATCTCGGCCCACTGCCGCCAGTTGCGGTAGGCCTCCATCAGCGGCTGCTTCGGGTCGGGAATGACGAAGTCGATGATGGTGGTCGTGCCACCGGCCAGCCCCGCGGCGGTGCCGCTGTAGAAGTCATCGACGGTGCGGGTGCCCATGAACGGGAAGTTCATGTGGGTGTGCGGGTCGATGCCGCCCGGCATCACGTACTGCCCACCCGCCTCGATGATCGTCGCGCCCGGCGGGGCCGTGATGTTCTCGCCCACCTCGGCGATCACGCCCTCCACACACAGCACATCGGCACGTTGTTCGCGGTCGGCATTGACCACCGTGCCGCCTCGGATCAGCAGGCTCTTCATCGTTTCGCTCCTCAGACCGTGGTTTCCCGCATGGGGTTGTTGGGATGGGTGCGCCAGTCACGGTGCCCCGCCGGCACCGGCGCGCCGGTGCGCTGGTCGATCTCGCCGGGCGCCAGGTCGCGCATCGTGATGCACTCGGGCACCGGGCAGATCGAGACACAGAGGTTGCAGCCCACGCACTCGTCTTCCTTCACCTCGAAGCGGCGCGTGCCGGCGGCCGCGTCCTGCATGAAGGAGATGGCCTGGTGCGAGGTGTCCTCGCAGACCACGTGGCAGCGGCCGCACTGGATGCAGGCGTCCTGGTTGATGACCGCCTTCGAGACGTGGTTGAGGTTCAGGTAGCGCCAGTCCGACACGGTGGGCACGGCCTTGCCCTGCACCGCCGCCAGGTTGGGCAGGCCCTTCTCGTCCAGATAGCTCGACAGACCGGAGGCCATCTCCTGCACGATGCGAAAGCCGTAGACCATCGCCGCAGTGCAGACCTGCACTGTGCCGGCACCCAGCGCGATGTAGTCCAGCGCGTCGCGCCAGTTGCTCACGCCACCGATGCCGGAGATCGGGATGCCGGCGGTTTCCGGGTCCCGGGCGATCTCGGCCACCATGTTCAGCGCGATGGGCTTGACCGCCGGGCCGCAGTAGCCGCCGTGCGAGCCCTTGCCACCGGTGCTGGGCACCATCGTCAGCGTGTTCGGGTCCACGCCCATGATGGAGTTGATCGTGTTGATCAGGCTGACCGCATCGGCCCCGCCGCGCTTGGCGGCCCGGGCCGGGTAGCGGATGTCGGTGATGTTGGGCGTGAGCTTCACGATCACCGGCATCTTGCTGTACTGCTTGCACCAGGCCGTGACCATCTCGATGTACTCGGGCACCTGGCCCACGGCCGCACCCATGCCGCGCTCGCTCATGCCGTGCGGGCAACCGAAGTTCAGCTCGATGCCATCGGCGCCGGTGTCCTCGACCATCGGCAGGATGCGCTTCCAGCTCTCCTCGTTGCAGGGCACCATCAGCGAGACCACCATCGCGCGGTCCGGCCAGTCGCGCTTGACCTGGGCGATCTCCTTGAGATTGAGGCCCAGCGGACGGTCCGAGATCAGCTCGATGTTGTTGAAGCCCAGCACGCGGCGGTCGGGCGAGAGCAGCGCCGAGTAGCGCGGCCCGTGCACGTTGACCACCGGGGGATCCTCGCCCAGCGTCTTCCAGACCACCCCGCCCCAGCCGGCCTCGAAGGCGCGGATGACGTTGGTGGCCTTGTCGGTCGGCGGCGCGGACGCCAGCCAGAACGGGTTGGGGCTCTTGATGCCCACGAAGTTAGTCGTCAAGTCGGCCATGGTGAATGCCTTCCTCGGTCGTTCGTTGTGCGGTTCAGGCCGCGCAGGCGGCTTGGGTGATGCAGGCGTCGATGGACAGCGCGGCCTGCTTGCCGTGCTCCACCGCCTCCACGGTCAGGTCGCGGCCGCCGGCCACGCAGTCGCCGCCGGCCCAGACGCCCGGCAGGCTGGTGTGGCCGGTGGCATCGACGACGATGCGGCCCCCGGTCAGCGCCAGCCCGGCGTCGGCGGCCCAGCCGGCCGACAGCTTCTGGCCGATGGCCTTGAGCACCTGGTCGGCCGGCAGGGTTTCCAGCGCGCCGGTGGGCACCAGACGGCCGTCCACCAGTTGCTGGCCGGCCAGCGTGATGCCGGTCACCCGGCCGCCCTCGCCCACCATCGCCTGCGGCGCCAGCCAGTGGCGGATCACCACGCCGTGGGTCAGGGCCCAGCGCTGCTCCACCTCGGAGGCCGACATCGCCTCCGGGCCGCGGCGGTAGGCCAGCGTGACCTGCTCGGCGCCCAGCAGCTTGGCCTGCACCGCGGCATCGATGGCGGTCATGCCACCGCCGATCACCACCACCTGGCGGCCCACCTTCAGCGTGGACAGGTCGGCCGCCTGACGCAGGCGGGCGATGAAGTCCACCGCGTCCTCCACGCCCTCCAGCGTGTCGCCGGGCACGCCCAGCGCCTGGGTGCTGCCCAGGCCAATGCCCAGGAAGACCGCGTCGAAGCTCTCGCGCAGCTCAGCCAGCTGGGCCGCGCTCTCCAGCCGCCAGCCGGTGCGCACGGTGATGCCGCCGGTCTGCAGCAGCCAGGCAATCTCACGCTGGGCGAAGTCGTCGGCCGTCTTGTAGCTGGCCAGGCCGTATTCATTCAGGCCGCCCGCCTTGGCGTGGGCGTCGAACAGCACCACGCTGTGGCCCTTCAGCGCCAGGCCGTGGGCACAGGCCAGGCCGGCCGGGCCGGCGCCCACCACCGCCACGGTGCGGCCGGTGGCCGGCGCGCGGTGGAAGAAGGTGGTGGCCGGCAGGGTCATCGCGGCGTCCACCGCCAGGCGCTGCAGGCGGCCGATGGCGATCGGCTGGCCTTGCTGCGTGTTGCGCACGCAGACGGCCTCGCACAGCTCCTCGGTCGGGCAGACCCGGGCGCACATGCCACCCAGCGGGTTGGCCGCCAGGATGGCCTGGGCGGCGCCACGCAGGTCGCCGTCGCCGATGCGTCGGATGAACTGCGGCACC
Source organism: Ideonella sp. (assembly GCA_041915165.1). Taxonomy (GTDB): domain Bacteria; phylum Pseudomonadota; class Gammaproteobacteria; order Burkholderiales; family Burkholderiaceae_C; genus Ideonella. The sequence goes on along the minus strand of JAYSCA010000012.1, from coordinate 12,967 downwards.
GGAATGTGGGTGGGACAGGCCTGCTCGCAGGGCGCCTCGTGGCAGTACAGGCAACGCTCGGCTTCGAGCGCGGCCTGGCCGCGGGTCAGCGGGGCTTCGGCCGCCGCGGCGATGGCGTCGGCAGGGCTGCCGGCGTGCAGGACAGGATGGGGGTTCAGGGACACGCGAACTCCTCGTCTCGGTGGGAGGGTGGGCTCAGAACTTGACCGTTTGGTCAACTTTCAGAACGCACCCATGCCAGTTCCGTGCCAGCTTGGGCCACGGAACGCCGAAAGGAATTCAGCCCGCCGGCACCAGCGGCTGCGGATGGGCCCGGCGCAGCGCCTCCAGAAAGGCCCGCGCCGCCCGGGGCGCCGGGGGGGACGCCCGGGTGATGGCGACGAACTGCACCGGGTAGCTGGCGTCGTCCGGGCCGACGCGGCGCAGCCGGCCGTTGCGCAAGAAGATGTCGGCGTAGTGGTCCGGCAGGAAGCCGAGGTAGCGGCCGGACAGGATCAGCAGCGCCAGCGCCTCCTGATCGGTCACCGTTGCGGTGCGCCGCAAGCCGAAACGGTGCGTGACCTCCATGTTCGGGGAATGGAAGGCCAGGCCGGCGTAGTCCTGCCCACGCAGCTCGTCCCAGCCCACCGCCCCCACCGGACGGTCATACAGCGGATGCCCCTGGCCGCAGTACAGCCACATGGTTTCCGGGAACAGCGGCAGGTAGTTCAGGCTGTCGGAGCGGCGGTGGTCGGGCACCACGGCCAGGTGCAGGCGGCCGTCGATGACCGCCGTCTCCAGCGCGTTGAGCGAGCCCACCGTGATGTCCAGCGTGACCTGCGGCGCCTCTTCGCGGAAGGCCCCCAGCGCCTGGTGCAGCCGGGCCGCCGGGTTGGTGGCGATCTTGTCGAACAGGCCCAGCGACAGCGGCCCCTGCAGGCCCGCGTGCAGATCGCGCACATCGGCGCGGAAGCCGTCGAGCGCGGTCAACAGCCGCAGCGCGGCGTCGTACACCCGCTGGCCGTCGGGCGTCAGCGCGAAGCCGCTGCGGCCGCGCCGGCACAACAGCAGGCCCAGGCGCTGCTCCAGGTCCTTCACATGGCGGCTGACGGTGGAGCGGCCGATGTTGAGCTCCAGCTCGGCCGCCGCCAGCCCGCCGCACTCCACCACCGACTTGAAGATGCGCAACAGGCGGATCTCGGTGTCCCCCACCTGCCCCAGCAAGGCCTTCTTGACCATCTTGGTTGCAATCCTCTGCGCGTGAATAAGCAAAGATTGCAGTTTATGCAAACCAAGCCCATGCCCAGAATCAAGGCTTCACCCCCTTTTTTCTGAGCCTCTCCTTTCACCCCTGGAGCTGCCCCATGGACATGAGCGACCTGCCCGAACAACCGCTGACCGAAGCCCAACTGAAGGCGCACTGGATGCCCTTCACCTCCAACCGCGCCTTCAAGAAGGACCCGCGCATCCTGGTGGAGGGCAAGGGCGTCTACTTCAAGGACGACCGCGGCCGTCAGATCTTCGACGGCCTGTCGGGCCTGTGGACCTGCGGTCTGGGCCACGGTCGCCAGGAAATCGTTGACGCGGTGAGCCGTCAGGTCGCCACGCTGGACTACGCGCCGGGCTTCCAGTTCGGCGTCAAGGGCTCGTTCCAACTGGCCGAGCGCATCGTCTCGCACATGCCCGCCGGCCTGGAACACGTGTTCTACGCCTGCTCCGGCTCGGAAGCGGCCGACACCTCGCTGAAGATCGCCCGCGCCTACTGGCGCCAAAAGGGCCAGGCCAGCAAGACCCGCCTGATCGGCCGCCTGAAGGGCTACCACGGCGTGAACTTCGGCGGCATCAGCGTCGGTGGCCTGGGTGGCAACCGCAAGATGTTCGGCGAAGCCCTGCAGTGCGACCACATCCCCCACACCCAGCTGGCCAGCAACGCCTTCAGCCGCGGCATGCCCGAGAACGGCGCCGAACTGGCCAATGAGCTGCTGGACGTGATCGGCCTGCACGACGCCTCCAACATCGCCGCCGTGATCGTCGAGCCCTTCTCCGGTTCGGCTGGCGTGGTGGTGCCGCCCAAGGGCTACCTGCAACGCCTGCGCGAAATCTGCACGCAGAACAACATCCTGCTGATCTTCGACGAGGTCATCACCGGCTTTGGCCGCACCGGCGCCTGGACCGGCTCGGAAGCCTTCGGCGTCACGCCCGACATGATCAACTTCGCCAAGCAGGTGACCAACGGCACCATCCCGATGGGCGGCGTGGTCGTCAAGAGCGAGATCTACGACACCTTCATGGCGGCGGGCGGCCCGGAACACGCGGTCGAATTCCCGCACGGCTACACCTACTCGGGCCACCCGGTGGCCTGCGCGGCCGGCCTGGCCACCTTCGACATCCTGGAGAAGGAAAACGCCATCCAGCAGGCCAAGGAACTGGCGCCGTACTTCGAGAACGCGGTGCACAGCCTGAAGGGTGCCAAGCACATCACCGACATCCGCAACTACGGTCTGGCCGCCGGCCTGACCATCGCGGGTCGCAACGGGGACGCCGCCATCCGCCCGTACGAGATCGGCCTGAAGTGCTGGGAAAAGGGTTTCTACGTGCGCTTCGGCGGCGACACCATCCAGCTGGCGCCGCCGTTCGTCACCACCCCGGCCCAGATCGACGCCCTGATCAACGCGCTGGGCGAGGCGATCAACGCCACGGCCTGACCCTGGCCAACACCCCTGCGGCTGTCACCGGTGATCGATGACAGCCGCCTGGGGCTGCAGTACAAGGGCATTCCCAACACCCTTCTGGGAAATGCCATGCGACTGAACCTCCTGCTGGCGGCCGCCTTGGGCGCCGCCACCTCCACGGCCGCGCTGGCGGCCGACACCACCGTCACGCTGCAAGCGGCCACCCCGGAAGGGCCCGGCGCCGCGCTGGGCACGGTGAAGCTGGTGGAGACGCCCTACGGGCTGGCCCTCTACCCCATGCTGCAGGGCCTGGCGCCCGGCCTGCACGGCTTTCACGTGCATGAGAAGGGCTCCTGCGCCCCGGGCGAACAAAACGGCAAGCCCGTGCCGGCCCTGGCCGCCGGCGGCCACCTGGACCCGGCTGGCACCAAGAAGCATGCCGAGCCCTGGGGCGACGGCCACCTGGGCGATCTGCCGCCGCTGTACGTGGCCGCCGATGGCTCGGCCAGCCAACCCGTGCTGGCCCCGCGCCTGAAGCTGGCCGACGTGCAGGGCCACGCCCTGATGGTGCATGCCGGCGGCGACAACCACTCGGACCACCCCGCCGCGCTGGGCGGTGGCGGCGCCCGCGTGGCCTGCGGCGTCATCCCGGGCTGAGCGCCCGGGGCGCCGGCCTCAGCCCTGCAGCTTCCAGTGCAGGGTTTCGCCGCCACGCAGCGGCTTCAGGCTGGCGTCGCCGAAGGCCACGGCCTCGGGCAGGGTCAAGGGTTCGCGCACCAGGGTCACGGTGCCGGCGTTGCGCGGCAGGCCGTAGAAGGCCGGGCCGTGTTCGCTGGCGAAACCCTGGAGCTTGTCCAGCGCGCCGGCAGCCTCGAAGGCCTCGGCGTACAGCTCCAGCGCCGACAGGGCGGTGTAGCAGCCGGCGCAAGCGCTGGCGTGCTCCTTCAGGTGGGCCGGGTGCGGCGCGCTGTCGGTGCCCAGGAAGAAGCGGTCCGAGCCGCTGGTGGCCGCGGCCACCAGGGCCTGGCGGTGCACTTCGCGCTTCAGGACCGGCAGGCAGTAGTAATGCGGCCGCAGCCCGCCCTGGAAGATGGCGTTGCGGTTGTAGAGCAGGTGATGGGCGGTGATGGTGGCCGCGGTGAAGGCCCCGGCGCTGGTCACGTAGTCGGCCGCTTCCTGGGTGGTGATGTGCTCGAACACCACCTTCAGTTCGGGGAAGTCGCGGCGCAGCGGCTGCATCACGCGGTCGATGAACACCGCCTCGCGGTCGAAGATGTCCACCGCCGGGTCGGTCACCTCGCCGTGCACCAGCAGCAGCAGGCCGGCGCGCTGCATGGCCTCCAGCGTCGCGTAGGTCTTGCGGATGTCGGTCACGCCGGCATCGCTGTTGGTCGTCGCACCCGCCGGGTAGAGCTTGAGCGCCACCACGCCGGCAGCCTGGGCCGCGGCGATCTCGCTGACCGGCGTGTTGTCGGTCAGGTAGAGCGTCATCAGCGGCTGGAAATCCACACCGGCCGGCACCGCGGCCAGGATGCGCTCGCGGTAGGCGATGGCCTGGGCCGCGGTGGTCACCGGCGGCTTCAGGTTGGGCATGATGATGGCGCGGCCGAACTGGCGCGCCGTGTGCGGCACGACGGCCGCCAGGGCCGCGCCGTCGCGCACGTGCAGGTGCCAGTCGTCGGGGCGGGTGATCGTCAGGGTGGTGGGGGCGCTCATGGGCTGGATTCTCCCATCGCGGCAGGATGCACCGGCCGGTATCGGGCCCGAAAACTGCATGCGATTCATTTGCATTGCATCGACAATCGATTCCAACATATAGGCAGAACCTGCATGCCGCCCAAGTCATCCCCTACGTCCGCGGCCGCCGCTCCCCAGACCGCCGAGGCGCCGGCACGCCGCGCCGACCCCCTGTTCAACCAGTCGCTGGAAAAGGGGCTGGAGGTGCTGCGCGCCTTTGACGCCGCCCACCGCACCCTGACCCTGTCCGAGCTGGCCGCGCTGACGCAGATGAGCAAGGCCTCGGCCCAGCGCACGGTGCACACGCTGCAGGTGCTGGGCTACGTGGGCAAGCACCCGCAGACGCGGCGCTTCCAGCTGCTGCCCAAGGTCATCGAGCTGGGCTTCAACTACCTGGCGGCGCACCCGCTGATCCGCGCCGCCCACCCCTACCTGTCCCAGCTGGCCAATGCCAGCGGCGAGACCGCCAGCCTCACCGAGGCGGTGGGCACCGACATGGTCTATGTGGCGCAGCTGCTCACGCCCAAGTTCATCCCCGTGCTGACCCCCGTGGGCATGCGCGTGCCGATGTACTGCACCAGCACCGGCCGGGCCTGGTTGAGCTGCCTGAGCGATGCCGAGGCGCGCGCGCTGCTGGAAGCCACCCCCCGCCCGGCCCGCACCGCGGCCACGCTGACCTCGGTGGACGACATCATGGCCAAGGTGGCGGAATGCCGGCGGGTGGGCTATGCCACCAACTGCGAGGAGCTGTTCCTGGGCGACATGGGCATAGGCGCCCCGGTGGTGGACAGCCGCGGCCGGCCGGTGGCCACCGTGCACCTCGCCCCGCCCACCAGCCGCTGGACGCTGGAAGATGCCCAGCGCAAGCTGGGCCCGATGGTGATCGAGTGCGCCCGCGCCGTGTCGCAGGCGATGACGCACTGAACGAGACGCGTCAGTCGGCGCGGCCGGCGCGCTCCAGCATGGCCAGCAGCAGCACATTGGCACCGGCGGCCAGGTGCTCCGGCTGGGCATCTTCGATCTCGTTGTGGCTGATGCCGTCCTTGCAGGGCACGAAGATCATGCCGGTGGGCGCCAGCGCGCTCAGGTAGACCGCGTCGTGGCCCGCGCCACTGACCACGTCCATGTGCGGCAGGCCCAGCTGCTCGGCCGCGTGGCGCACGCTGGCCACACAGTCGCGGTGGAACTGCGCCGGCTCGAACTTGCAGACCTGCTGGATGGCGACGCTGCACTGGCCCTCCCTGGCCAGGGCTGCGAAACCTTCGTGCATCGCCGCATCCATCCGGTCCAGCCCGTCCTGCGCCAGGTGACGGAAGTCGACCGAGAAGCGCACCTCGCCCGGGATGACGTTGCGTGAGTTGGGGATCACCTGCGCGAAGCCCACCGTGCCCCGGCCGTGCGGCGCCTCGTCCTTGGCGATGCGGTTGACCAGGTCGATCATGCGGGCCGCGGCCAGCAGCGCGTCATGGCGCAGCTCCATCGGGGTCGGGCCGGCGTGGGCGTCCTGGCCGGTCACCACCACGTCGTACCACTGCTGGCCCAGCGCGCCGGCCACCACGCCGATGGGCAGGCCCTTGGCTTCCAGGATCGGGCCCTGCTCGATGTGGGCCTCGAAATAAGCCCCGAACATGCCGCCCGGCACCTGGCCGGCCGGCACCTCGCCGCGGTAGCCGATGCGCGCCAGCTCGTCACCCACGCTCAGGCCGTCGATGTCGCGCTGCGCCCGCACGAAATCGGGCGTGAACACGCCCGTGAAGGCGCCGGAGCCCATCATCACCGGCGTGAAGCGGGAGCCTTCCTCGTTCATCCAGAACGCGACCTCGATCGGCGCCCGGGTGCGGATGCCGCGATCGTTGAGGGCCCGCACCACTTCCAGCCCGGCCATCACGCCGAAGTTGCCGTCGAACTTGCCGCCCGAGGGCTGGGTGTCGATGTGGCTGCCAGTGGCCACGGCGCGGGCCGTGGCATCGGTCCCGGCGCGGCGGCCGAAGACATTGCCCACCTCGTCGATGCGCACGTCCAGGCCGGCCTCGCGGAACCAGCGGACCACCAGGTCGCGGCCCTGGCGGTCTTCGTCGGTCAGCGCCAGCCGGCGCACACCACCTTTGGGCGTTGCACCAACCTGGGCCAGGTCCATCAGCGACTGCCACAGCCGGGCAGCATCGATTCGGGGCATTTCAAGGGTCGTCATGGCCATTCATCCGGTGAGGTAACAAGATAACGGCGATGCTGCAATTCCCGGACCAACATATCTCTATCCTCTATAGACAACACGTTTATCACGTCACTTGAATCGTTTATCGATATTTGTTTGATTCACTGGCATACGGTTTGCTTCAAGGCGTTTCATCCTTCCACCCCCTCGACGAGGTACCCAGAGATGTCCTTGACCCCGCGTTTCCCGTCTTCCCGCCAGGCCCTGTTGGGCCTGACCCTGGTCGCCGCTTTCGGCGCCCTGGGCAGCACCAGCGCTCTGGCACAGGAAAAGGTGCTGCGCATCGCCATGACCGCCGGTGACATTCCCCGCACCTCCGGCCAGCCGGACCAAGGCTTCGAGGGCAACCGCTTCACCGGCATTCCGATGTACGACGGCCTGACCCAGTGGGACCTGAGCTCGGCCACCAAGCCCAGCGTGGTGATCCCGGACCTGGCGCTGTCCTGGGCGGTGGATGCCAAAGACCACACCAAGTGGGTGTTCAAGCTGCGCCCGGGCGTGAAGTTCCATGACGGCTCGGCCTTCAATGCCGACGCCGTGGTCTGGAACGTGCACAAGGTGCTCGACAAGAGCGCGCCGCAGTACGACCCGGCCCAGGTGGGCGTGACCGCCTCGCGCATGCCCACGCTGCGCAGCGCCCGCAAGATCGACGACCTGACCGTCGAGCTGACCACCAGCGAGCCCGACTCCTTCCTGCCGTACAACCTGACCAACCTCTTCATGGCCTCGCCGACCGCCTGGCAGAAGAAGTACGACGCCGTGCCCGCCAGCGTGACGGACCACGCCGAGCGCAGCAAGCAGGCCTGGACCGCCTTCGCCGCCAGCCCCTCGGGCACCGGCCCGTTCAAGGCGTCCAAGTTCGTGCCGCGCGAACGCCTGGAGATGGTCAAGAACCCCGAGTACTGGGACGCCAAGCGCCGCCCGAAGATCGACCGCGTGGTGCTGCTGCCCCTGCCCGAGGCCAACTCGCGCACGGCCGCCCTGATGTCCGGTCAGGTCGACTGGATCGAGGCGCCGGCCCCCGACGCGCTGGCCACCATCAAGCAACGCGGCTTCAAGGTCTATTCCAACGCGCAGCCGCACATCTGGCCGTGGCAGTTCTCCTTCCTGCCGGGCTCGCCCTGGAATGACGTGCGCGTGCGCCACGCCGCCAATCTGTGCGTGAACCGCACCGCGATGAAGCAGCTGCTGGGCGGCATGATGGCCGAGGCCACCGGCATCGTGGAGCCGGGCCACCCGTGGCGCGGCTCGCCGAAGTTCCAGATCAAGTACGACGTGCCGGCCGCCCAGGCGCTGATGAAGCAGGCCGGCTACGGCCCCGACAAGCACCTGAAGGTCAAGGTGCAGACCTCGGCCTCGGGCTCAGGCCAGATGCTGCCGCTGCCGATGAACGAGGTGATCCAGCAGAACCTCAAGAGCTGCTACATCGACGTGGACTTCGACGTGGTCGAGTGGAACACGCTGTTCTCCGGCTGGCGTCTGGGCGCCAAGGACCCGGGGGCCCACGGCGCCAACGCCACCAACGTGACGGCCGCCACGATGGACCCGTTCTTCGCGATGGTGCGCTTCGTCAGCACCAAGGCCTTCCCGCCGGTGTCGAACAACTGGGGCTACTTCAGCGACCCGAAGGTGGATGCCATCGTCGCCAAGGCCCGCACCAGCTTTGATGACAAGAAGCGCGATGCCGCCCTGGCCGAGCTGCACACCCAGATCGTGGACCAGGCCCCGTTCCTGTTCGTGGCCCACGATGTCGGCCCGCGCGCCATGTCGGCCAAGGTCGGCAACGTGGTGCAGCCGCAAAGCTGGTTCATCGACATCGCCACGATGACCGTGAAGTGATGGTCGCGGGCGGCCGCCTCGCGCGGCCGCCCGCATTCCCTGCCTTGCCCACGCCGCCGCCCATGCTTGCCTACCTGCTCCGCCGCATCCTCTACACCGTGCCCATCCTGTTGGGCGTGGCCCTGGTGTGCTTTGCCCTGGTCCACATCGCCCCGGGCGATCCGCTGGTCTCCGTGCTGCCGGCCGACGCCTCGGCCGAGCTGCAGGCCCAGCTGCGCACGCTCTATGGTTTCGACCGACCGCTGCCCGAGCAGTTCGGCCGCTGGATCTGGCGCGCGCTGCACGGCGACCTGGGCATGTCCATCGCCACCAGCCGGCCGGTCGCCTCCGAGGTGATGACGGCCGTCGTCAACACCCTGCGCCTGGCGCTCGTGGCCACCGTGATCGGCTTCGTGCTGGGCAGCCTGTTCGGCTTCGTGGCCGGCTACTTCCGCAACTCCTGGCTGGACCGCGCCGCCTCGGCCATCTCGGTGCTGGGCGTGTCGGTGCCGCACTACTGGCTGGGCATGGTGATGGTGATCATCTTCTCGTCGCTGCTGATGTGGCTGCCCGCCACCGGCGCCGGTCCCGGCGGCTCCGACGAATGGGTCTGGAACTGGGAGCATGTGCAGTTCATGATCCTGCCGGCCATCACGATGTCGGTGATCCCGATGGGCATCATCGCCCGCACCGTGCGCGCCCTGGTGGCCGAGCTGCTGGACCAGGAGTTCATCACCGGCCTGCGCGCCAAGGGCCTGTCGCATGTGGGCGTGTTCCGCCATGTGCTGAAGAACGCCGCCCCCACCGCGCTGGCCGTGATGGGCCTGCAGCTGGGCTACCTGCTGGGCGGCTCCATCCTGATCGAAACCGTCTTCTCCTGGCCGGGCACCGGCTTCCTGCTGAACCAGGCCATCTTCCAGCGCGACCTGCCGCTGCTGCAGGGCAGCATCCTGGTGCTGGCCTTGTTCTTCGTGCTGCTGAACCTGCTGGTCGACATGGTGCAGACCCTGCTCGACCCGCGCATCGCCCGCCAGTGAACACGCCCGTGAGGACACCGACATGAACACCCTTGCCTCTCCTTCCGCGGCCGTGGAGCCCGCCCCGCCGCGCAGCCGCGGTTACTGGGCCGCCGTGTTCGGCCGCTTCGTGCGCGACCCGGTGGCTATGGGCGCCGGCGTGGTGCTGCTGCTCCTGCTGATGATGGCCCTCTTCGGCCCGCACCTGGCGCCGGCCGACCCTTATGCCAGCTCGATGTTCAAGCGCCTGCAGCCCATCGGCTCGCCGGACTACCCGCTGGGCAGCGACGAGCTGGGCCGCGACCTGCTCTCGCGCCTGATCGTCGGGGCCCGGCTGTCGCTGTTCATCGGCATCACGCCGGTGCTGCTGGCCTTCGTCATCGGCACCGGCATCGGCGTGCTGGCCGGCTACGCGGGCGGCGTGACCAACACGGTCATCATGCGCACGATCGACGTGTTCTACGCCTTCCCCTCGGTGCTGCTGGCCATCGCCCTGTCGGGCGCGCTGGGCGCGGGCATTTTCAACTCGCTGGTCTCGCTGACCATCGTCTTCGTGCCGCAGATCGCCCGCGTGGCCGAAAGCGTCACCGCCCAGGCCCGCAACCGCGATTACGTGGAAGCGGCCCGCGCCACCGGCGCCAGCGCCTTCACCATCGTGCGGGTGCATGTGCTGGGCAATGTGCTGGGGCCCATCTTCGTCTTCGCCACCAGCCTGATCGCGGTGTCGATGATCCTGGCCTCGGGCCTGTCCTTCCTGGGCCTGGGCGTGAAGCCGCCCGAGCCCGAGTGGGGCCTGATGCTCAACACGCTGCGCACGGCCATCTACACCCAGCCGCTGGTGGCGGCGCTGCCGGGCGCGATGATCTTCATCACCTCCATCTCCTTCAACCTGCTGTCGGACGGCCTGCGTTCGGCCATGGACCACAAGGGCTGACCCCATGAACACGCCTTTTCTGCCGGCTGACGACGTGGGCGGCCCGGCCCAGCCCCTGCTCACCATCCGCGGCCTGACCAAGCACTTCCCCCTCAAGAAGGGCGGCGTGGTGCGCGCCGTCGACGGCGTGGACTTCGAGGTGCTCAAGGGCGAGACCCTGGGCGTGGTCGGCGAATCCGGCTGCGGCAAGTCCACCACCGCCCGGCTGCTGATGCAGCTGATCGCCCCGACCGCCGGCGAGGTGGTGTTCGACGGCCGGGTGGTCGGCACCCGCGACCTGCCGCTCAAGGACTTCCGCCGCCAGGTACAGATGGTCTTCCAGGACAGCTACGCCTCGCTCAACCCGCGCCTGACCATCGAAGACTCGGTGGCCTTCGGGCCGCAGGTGCATGGCGTGTCGCGCCGCGAGGCCGTGGCCCGCGCCCGTGACCTGCTGGGCCGCGTCGGCCTGGCGCCCGAGCGCTTTGCCGAGCGCTACCCGCACGAGCTCTCCGGCGGCCAGCGCCAGCGCGTCAACATCGCCCGCGCCCTCGCCCTGCAGCCGCGCCTGGTCATCCTGGACGAGGCCGTCTCGGCGCTGGACAAATCGGTCGAGGCCCAGGTGCTGAACCTGCTGCAGGACCTCAAGCGCGAGTTCGGCCTGACCTATGTCTTCATCAGCCACGACCTGAACGTGGTGCACTACATCAGCGACCGGGTGATGGTGATGTACCTCGGCCAGGTGGCCGAGATCGGCCCGTCCGACACGCTGTTCCGCGCGCCCGGCCACCCCTACACCGGCGCCCTGCTGTCCTCCATGCCCTCGATGGACCCGGACCACCGCACGGAGAAAGCCCCGCTGGCCGGCGACCCGCCCAACCCGATCAACCCGCCCAGCGGCTGCCGCTTCCACCCGCGCTGCCCGATGGCGGCGCCGGCCTGCAGCCAGCGCGTGCCAGTGCGCACCGAACTGGGCGGCCACCACGCCGCGGCCTGCCTGATGCACGAAGCCGGCAGCGGCCATCCCAAGGCCCCGGCCACCCTGCCCCACGCCGCCTGAGGAGACCCTAATGAGCACCCCCGCCCCTTCCTCGGCCGAACCCCTGGTGGACGTGCGCGACCTGCGCGTCACCTTCACCGGCGGCCGCCGGCCCGCCCAGGTCGTCAACGGCGTCATGCTGCAGATCCCGCGCGGCCAGTCGGTCGCGCTGATCGGCGAATCCGGCTCCGGCAAGAGCGTCACGCTGCGCACCCTGCTGCGCCTGCACCCCGAGCGCCGCACCCGCATGGAGGGCCAGGTCCGCGTCGGCGGCCGGGACATCCTGGCCATGAAGGAAAAGGAACTCTGCGCCTACCGCGGCAAGGTCACCTCAATGATCTTCCAGGAGCCGCTGCTGGCCCTGGACCCGGTGTACCCGGTGGGCGCGCAGATCACCGAATCCCTGCGCCGCCATGAAGGCCTGAGCGCCGCCGCCGCCGAGGCCCGCGCGCTGGAGCTGTTCGAACGGGTGCGCATCCCCAGCCCGGCCCAGCGGCTCAAGGCCTACCCGCACGAGATGTCCGGCGGCATGCGCCAGCGGGCCATGATCGCGCTGGCCCTGGCCTGCAACCCGCAGGTGCTGCTGGCCGACGAGCCCACCACCGCGCTGGACGCCACGGTGCAGATCCAGATCCTTCTGCTGCTGCGCGAGCTGCAGCGCGACCTGGGCCTGACCATTGTCTTCGTCACCCACGACATCGGTGCCGCCATCGAGGTGGCCGACCGCATCGCCGTGATGTACGCCGGCCGAATCGTCGAGGAGGGCACGGCCCGCGAGCTGATCCACGCGCCGCGCCACCCCTACACCCGCGCCCTGCTGATGAGCCGCGCCCATGGTGCGATGGAACGTGGCGCCCCGCTGCAGACCCTGGCCGGCTCGCCCCCGGACCTGACCGCCCTGCCGCCGGGCTGCGCCTTTGCCGCCCGCTGCCCGCTGGCCGACGCCGGCTGCCGCGCGGCAGTGCCCGAGGCCGTCGAGCTCTCGCCCGGCCACATCGTGCGCTGCCTGCGCGTGGCCGAAACCGCGGCCCCCGTCCTCTGACCCCACCTTCACTGCCACCGCCATGCCCCTGCACGACCCTTCCCGCGGCTTCCTCCCCTACCCCGAGGCCCCGGTGCCCCATGCCGGCACCGGCCCGCTGATCGGCCTGTCCTTCGGCGTGAAGGACCTGTTCGACGTGGCGGGCTACCCCACCGGCGGCGGCAACCCCTTCGTGCTGGCCGCCTCGGGCATCAAGACCCGCACCGCCCCCACCGTGCAGAAGCTGCTGGACGCCGGCGCCCGCATGGCCGGCAAGACGGTGACCGACGAGCTGGCCTTCTCGATGAACGGCAACAACGCCCACTTCGGCGCGCCGGTCAACGGGGCGGCGCCCGAGCGCATCAGCGGCGGCTCCTCCTCCGGCTCGGCCGCCGCCGTGTCCTGGTCGCTGTGCGACTTCGCGCTGGGCACCGACACCGGCGGCTCGGTGCGCGCGCCGTCCAGCCACTGCGCACTCTATGGCCTGCGGCCCACGCACGGCCGGGTCAGCCTGCAAAACGCCCTGGACCTCTCGCCCAGCCTGGACACCTGCGGCT
>JAYSCA010000011.1:0-16871 GCA_041915165.1 Ideonella sp. | reverse complement strand
TCGGCACTCTGGCGTTCCGGCGTCAGGGTCTCCAGCGCGCCATTGAGGCCGCTGCGGGTGGTGCCCTTGGAGGCGATGCGCAGCCGGCCCATCACCAGGTCGTCCAGCACCTTGCGGGCCTCGTCCACCGGCACCTTGGCCTCGCGCATCTGGTCGCGCTGGCGGAAGAAGTCCTGGGCGAAGGCGGTGTAGGCGCAGCGGCTGGCGTGGCCGGGGCCGGATTCCAGCGCCACCGTGTGGTCGCAGTCGATCACTTCCTTCTGGAACTGCTCGACGATGGCACCGCTCTCAACGATCTCCTTGGTGAACAGGTAGGCACTGCCCATCAGGATGCCGACCTTCACGCCCTTGGCCATCAGCGGGGCCACCAGGGTCTGCACGAAGGCGGAAGACACGGCGTCGTGGATGCCGCCGGCGAACAGCACCTGCAGCTCGGCCGGGGGGACCTTGCCCTTGGCGAGCTCTTCCAGCAGCTTGTCGACCATCGTGCTCCAGAGCACGAAGCTGCTCAAGGGACCGATGTGACCGCCGCACTCGCGACCTTCGAAGATGAAGCGGCGCGCGCCCTCCCCGACGAACATCGGGATCAGGTTGGCCGAGGGCACGTGCAGGAAGGTCGGGATGCCCGCCTTCTCCAGCGTCACCGCCTGGTCCGGGCGACCACCGGCGATGATGGCGTAGGCCGGCTTGTGCTCGGCGGCCATCGCCAGTTGCTCGTCCAGCAGGGCCTGGGGCGCAAAGCCCAGCAGGCCGATGCCCCAGGGCTTGTCACCCAGGCGCTGGGTGGATTCGTCCAGCAGCTTGCGCAGGGCCTCGCCCTTGAGCAGCGCGAAGGCCAGCATCGGCAGTGCCCCGCCCTCGGCCACCGCCTGCGCAAAAGCAGCGCTGTCGGACACCCGGGTCATCGGCCCTTGCACCAGCGGATAGGAAATGCCCAAAGCCTCGGCCAAAGGGGCTCCCTTGGCCAGCGCCTGCGCGGACACGGCGGCAGACAGGTGGTCGGCCACGGCAGCGTCGATGGCCTTGAGCACCTCACCCAGACGGCGGTACTGCTTGCGCCAGGTGCCCGCAAAGCAGACGTCCTGCCCCAGCGGCAGCAGGCCGCCCCGCAGATTCACCCAATCGATCTTGCCCTGCACCAGGGTCTTCAGACGGTCGAAGTTCGCACCTTCGCCCTCCACCGCCAGCTGGCGTGCCGCGTTGTGGCCCGGGCGCACCAGCACGCGGATGTACTCACCGTGCTCGCCATCGCCGATGGCCTGGGCCTCGTTGCCGGACAGATTACCCAGCAGCGCCAGCAGGGCTTCGGAGGGGCCCGCATCTTCCAGCAGCAGCAGCTGTGAATCCAGGGCCACACCGGCCATGCCGATGGCATGACAGGCGGCCGCCACATGGGGCGTGACCCCACCGCGCAGGTACAGCGGCAGGGGGCTGAGCTTGCGCCACTTCTGGATCAGGATGAAGCTGGCGTCTTCGCCGACGAAACCACCCGCCTCGTTACCCTTGAGCAACCAGCCCTCCACCACGCCTTCGGACGGCAGGGCCGGCAACACCGGCGCGCAGACCTCGACCAGGATGCGCACGCCGCGTTCATGCAGTTGCGCCAGCAGATCCCAGTTGGCAGCCAGCAGTCCGGGCTCGACGATCAACCAGGACAGGCCGGACAACGCCGGGGAGCGCAGCGCGGTCGCCAACGTCAGGTCCATGCGGTCCAGCTTCAGCCCGTAGCCTTCGCCAGCAAAGCGACTCACGGCGGCCAGCATGGCCAGCACCGCCTGGCTGTCGGGCTGGAACTCGGCGTTGACCACCCCGACCGCGCCGGCACGGCAAGCCGCGATGGCCAGGGTCGCATCGGAAGCGCCCGCGGGGGTGAAGACAAAGGTGGTGAACGATGGCTTGGACATGTCTTCGGGCCAGTTCAACCTCCAGACGCGTCGGCCAAGCGCGCCGGATGGATAAGAGAAGCGCCCATCAGAGAACTCGCTCGGATTCCACCGCCGATACGGATTCCGCTGATGGAGATGCGTCTGGTGTTAATGTCCCCCGCCCCCCCTCTAGCGACTATCCCTAACTGACGAGCCACCACCTGTCCGTGGGGAGATCTCGGAGGCCACGAGAGATTGTGGGGATAAGACGGGGTTTTGCCGTCATCCCCGAAGAGGGGACATGATGGCTTCCGAGAGGCGGTTTCTCATCAAACGGTGGAGGCGCTCCGCGGACGCGGAGCGCCTGAAGCCTCCCGCGACTTCAGGGAATCCAGGACCAGACCTGCACGGTCACGAAACGCTGCACGGCCAGCGTGAACGCCTTCCAGACCGGCATGGAAAGCCCTGCGATCTTGGCGTAGCCCGTCATCCCGGTGCGCAAGTCGCCCTCCGGATTGGGGACGATGGCGATCACCTTCACCACCGTGCCCAGCGACTCATTGGTCACATTGCGGTCGATCACCGTCACCTTGCCTTCGTAGATCCGGTCGCTGAAGGCCACCGGCCGCACCCGCACGGCCGCACCTTCCTTGACATAGGAGATGTCCGTTTCCGGCACCTGGATCTCCACGGTCACGTTGGAGGTGTCCTCCACCGTCGCAAAGGACTGGCCCTTGTCGATGTAGCTGTTGAGGCGATCCTTCAGGTGCAACGTCAGCAGGTTGCCATCGAATGGCATCACCAGAGAAGCGCGCCCCACCTTGGAAGCGTACAGGTCGCGCTCGTCCTTCAGGGACTTGAGCTTGGCCTCCGCAGCGGCGATCTCATCCTTGGTGGGGCCGGTCTTGGCCAAGGCCAGTGCGGCACGCTTCTCGGCCGTCTGGGTCACATCCACCTGGTACTCACGGCGGGCGGCATCCAGCTCCTCATAGGACACGACGCCATCCTTCTGCATCTGCTCCATGCGGGGCACGCGGGCCTTGGTAAAGGACTCGTGCTCCATCGCCACCTCCAGCTCACGCTGGGCCACCGCCACGTACTCGGGCTTCGGCTTGGACTTCAAGTCCGCCAACACCGCCTGCTGCTCGGCCACCTTGGCGTCGTAGACACTGACCTGGGCCTGGTAGTCCGGCGTGGCCAAGGTGGCGATCAACGTGCCCTTCTTGACCGTCTCCCCACCGTCGAAATGGACCGACTGGACCACCCCACCAAAGTCGGTGGTGATCACCTGGCGCTGATTGGGGTAAGTGCTGAAGCGCCCGCCGCTTTCGTACGGATACGGCATGACCAGCACCAGCAGGGCGGTCAGCACGCCGGCCACCTTCAGGTAGCGCGACCAACCACTCTTGGGCTTGAGTTCATCGTCGGCCTCGCCCACCGAATCGGGCAGGGTCCGCTTGCGCCAGCGGTCGAACTGCACGGAGCGCTCATAGGCGGCCTGGATCATTTCCAAGCGCTTGATGGAGCGCTTGATCAGGTAGAAGCCCATGATGAACGCCAGCACGATGGCCGTGCCGCCCAGCATCACGGACTGGAGATAGGCCCCCACCATCAGACAGGCCACGATGATCAGCACGAAGGCATACAGCGTGGTCAACAGCGCATAGGTGGACAGCAGCCCGCCGTCGGCGTCCTTGTAACTGCGGCCATTCAGGCGGTTGAGCAGCGTCTTGTAGGCCTTGCCGCGCAGATGGGGCTCGTTGGCAAAGGCTGCCAGCAGGTGGTAGCCACAGCCCTTGACCAGCGGGTTGCCGGAGACGAACAGCAGATCGATACCGGCGATGAAGAACAGGGCCATCCCGATCTTGGGGGCCAGGCTGCCACCGTCACGGGTGTTGTACCAAATCAGCACCCCCAGGCTGAACAGCGCCAGCCGGACCAGCAAGGGGCCGCCCTGCAGCCACATCCGCTCCCGACGGGACAGCTGCTCGACGTGGCTCACCTTGGCCACGAAGCGAGGCAGGAACCCCATGAACACGGACACCCCGATCATGCTGACCGTGGCCCGGAACGCGTGGGCGATGAACGCCGTGGTCAGGGTCACCAACAGGTTGACCGTGAACATGCTGAAGATCACATGCTCCAACAGGCTGGTGAGGCTGTGCAGCCGCTCCATGTCCTCGACGATCAGCCGGCTGTATTCGAAGCACAGCATCAGGGCGGCAACCAGCAGCAGCGGCAGCACGTAGACGATGTAGCGCAGCGGCGCGACCACCGGCCCCAGCAGCTTCAAGGCGGGACGGGGGTCGAACAGCTTCAGCATCCAGCGGGTGGCCCGCGGGTCGAAGCCCACCGCGTCGTTCATGCCCGCGGGCAGATCCCCCTCGGGCCCGGCGCCCGGCTTGGCCGGTGCCGCAGCCGGCACCGCCGGTGCGCCCCCGGCGGGCGCGACTGTCACCGACGCCGCCGCCTCAACCTGCGCCACATGGGCCTTGCGAACGGCCTGACCGTCCTTCACCTCGTAGCCCTTGTCCCGGAACGGTGCCAGCAGCGCGTGCGTGCTGCCTTCCATGTCCAGCAACTGGCGGTCCCCCAGGCTGGCGAAGAACAGCTCGATCTCCTTTTGCGAGATCGGGCGACCGAACCGGTCCTCGAACACCGACTGGAGCTTGGGATAGTTCTCACAGCCCGGCAGCACCTCCAGCAGGAAGAACTGCCATGGCTCCATGTCGTGAACCTTGTTGAGCAGCTTGTCGCGCAGCAGATAGCTGGGCTGGCCGTCCTTGGTGATCTTGAAGGCTTCCAGGCGCTTGGGCAAATAGGCGGGCAAGGCCACCTTCTTGGTTTGCTCGGTCATGACCAGGTCTTTCTGCGTTTAATTCATCGGGCTCGAAGCCGGGCTCGTGGCCACGCTGTCCAGCACGTCGGGGGCGGCCACCTTCCAGCCGCCTCCCAGCGCCTTGTAGATCAGCACCAGCGACAGATGCTCATCCCGCTGCGCGTCCAGCTTCAGGCGCTCGGCGGCCGTCAACTGGCGCTCGGCCTCCAGCACCTCGAACAGCGTGCCCTGCCCCCCCTGATAGCGTTTGCGGGCCAACTCGGCCAGCGACGCCACCGCCTTCATCTGCCGGCCCAGGGCCTGCTCCCGCTCCATCGTCTTCTGGTGGTAGACCAGCGCATCCTCGGTCTCCATCAGCGCGTTCTGCACGGCACGCCGGTAGGCTTCCACATGCAGGACCTGCACCGCCTCGGCCTGGCGGACGGAGGCGTCATTGCGTCCCCCGTCGAAGACCTTGAAGACCAGCTGGGTGCCCACGCTGCCGAACAGGGCCTTCTCGGTGATGAAACGCGACAGGTCGGTGCTGGCGTAGCCGAACAGGCCTGTCAGCGAAATGGTGGGGAAGAACTCAGCCTTGGCCACGCCGATGCGGGCATTGGCTGCCCGCAGATTCTGTTCGGCCATCCGCACATCCGGCCGCTGCTCCAGCACCGACGCCGGCAGGCCCTGCGGGACCGGTGGCGGGGTCAGCTGATCCAGGCTGCGCCCACGCCCCACGGCCGAGGGGTTGCTGCCCAGCAGGATAGACAAGCCGTTCTCAGCCGCCGCAATCTCACGTTCCTTGGCAGGGATGGCGGCCATCGCCTCCTCGGCTGCAGCGCGGGCCTGCATCACCTGCAGCAAGGTGCCGGCACCGCCCTTCTGGCGTGCCTGCGCCAGCCGAACCACCTCCTGGCGGTTGGTGACATCCTTCTGGAGCAGTGCCAGTTCCCGGTCGAGCGCCAACAACTGCACATAGGTGCTGACCACGTTCGAGACCACCGTCAGCGTGATGGCCCGGCGGTCCTCGTCGGTCGCCATCAGATCGGCAATGTAAGCCTCGTTGGTCCGACGGACCCGCCCCCACAGGTCCAGCTCCCAGCTCACCTGGGCCTGGATCTCGTAGGCGGCGCTGTTCACCGGGGTGCGGCTGGCCAGGGGCACCTGCCGCTCCTCGCTCAGCTTGTCACGCGTGGAGGAGCCGCGCGCCGTGACTTCCGGCAACGTTTGTGCCTTGGCCAGATCGGCCCGGGCGGCGTATTCCCGGACGCGCCCTGCGGCGATGCGGATGTCCCGGTTGTTCTCCAGCGCCTGCTGGACCAGTGCGTCCAGGCGGGGATCACCAAAGGACTTCCACCAAGCCAGGTTGGCCATGTCGGCCATCGCGGCCGCCCCCGGCTCAGGCGTTCGCCAAGCCCCCGGCGTGGCGACCTCAGGGCGCTGGTAGTCCGGGCCCATGGCACAGCCGACCAGCGTTGCGGCCACCAGGGCGGCCAGTGACAGGCGCAGGGGAGGCACGCTCCGGGCGCGCAGGGAAAGTGAGTGCGTCATTCGTCCTTGTGCTCCCGTGCGAAGCGCTCGGCCAGCAGATCCAGCGCGTGCTCCTCGATTTCCTTGACCCGCACCAGGCGGTTGCGCAGCTCGTCGAGGATGGCCTCGAACCAGCGGATCTCGTACTCGATGTGACGCCGCTCGGCGACGATGTCCTCCATCGGCATGTTCGGCGGCGGGCGGCCCTCTTCGTCGAACAGGAACTTGATGCCCTCCGCGATGCGGGTGTTGGCATTGATGTACTGGACCTGCTTCTCGACGTACTTCTTGACCTTCTTGGCCTTGAATTCCTGGATCACGGCCAAGCGAAGGGCCCGCTGCTGGGGCGACAGCTTGTCGAGGTGGGGGTGGCTGGTCACCGGATCGCCGTCGATCGGGCCGATCCGGGGCCGGTTGCCGGGCTTGCGCTCTGGTTGGTCGGTCATGCGGGTGTTCTCGTTCGATGCCAGTGCGGGCCTTCAGTGGTAGCCCAGTTCGGCCGCCAGCTCCAGCACCTTGGGATGCAGGCCCTTGCCATCCGGGCGCCAAGCCAGCGGCTTGTCCAGCGGGGGCACTTTGACCTTGTGCGGACGGAAAGCCGGTCCACGCAGGAAGTTGGGGTCGTTGCCGAACAGGGCCGTGATCGGCCCGAAGCAGGCAAACGGCGAGCGCTCCGGATGCATCATCGCGTCGATGGCCTCGGCATCGTCCCGGATGCCCAACCAGCGGCACACGTCCCCGAGGAAGTGGGTCGGGTCGTGCATGATGTCCTCCCCCCGCACCCGCATCTGCTGCGCCGGGGGCACCTGATCCAGGAAATTGAGGATGTTGGCGTTCAGGTCGTGCCAGGCGAACTGGGGATCGACGAAAGCCCGGTCCTCCAGGAAGTCGATCGAGTTCACATAAAGCGCAAACGCACCATCGTTCATCGCCATGATGGACTTGCAGGTGGCCACCGGATGGCGGGTCAGGTGCAGGAAGCGCGCATCCGGGAAGGCCCGGTACATGGCCTGCATCCGCTTGATCGAGATGGTGTAGGACGGACTCTTCTCGACCGCGATCAGCGGGTGGATGTCCGCCACCAGCTCCTGGTAGATCTCGGCGGTGCTGCGGTGCTGGCGCGCTGCACACCAGTGGTTGGCCATCTGCACCGTGGCCGTGGTCTGCTCTCCCCCGTAGATCTCGGCCACGGCGCGCAGCAGCCCTTGCCGGGTCTTGGAGAAGTTCTCAATCTCATCGCTGCGGCGAACCCACAGTTCGATCAGATGCTCCACATTGAACAGGCACAGCTCGGGCAGCCCAAACGTCTGCGGGTGCTGACCGATCATCGCGTTCATCAGCGATGTGTAGGACCTCGGAGGAGCCAGAAGAAACAGCGGTGCGGCCATCGGAACTGCGTGGAGAAAGAGGAAGGCTCAGGAATCCATCCAGCCGAGCAGGTCACCATCCCCGGTGACCTGGCCTTCCGGTGTGCGAACTGTCTCGCCCACCCGCCCTCAGCACAATCCCGAACTTGCATGGCGACCCTCATGAACAAAGGGCATGTCCAGGCCTTGACTCGGCTCTCAAATGCAGGTGTTGACGGTCCCGCAACGCTCCCGCGTTGCCAAGGACCTACCGAAAATGACCAGAAATGAAAAAGCCAGCACGTTCACACGTGCTGGCTTTCCGGTTCTGGTGCGGCTGGCAGGATTCGAACCCACGACCCCTTGGTTCGTAGCCAAGTACTCTATCCAACTGAGCTACAGCCGCCAAGAATTCAGCAGTATATCCAAGTTAATTGTTGGTGCGGCTGGCAGGATTCGAACCCACGACCCCTTGGTTCGTAGCCAAGTACTCTATCCAACTGAGCTACAGCCGCTTAACTTTTCGCTGAAGCTAACATTCTAGCACTGCAGTTCTTTGGAATGCAAGTGCCTCAGCAGCCATCCCGCGCAGGATGCCCGCGCCCTTCAATTCAATCCAGCAAGGCGGCGCGTTGATCAAAGTGGCAAGCCTGCACCTCGTCGTCCTCCTGACGCGCGATCCGGGCCAGCATGCGCAGGGCCTGGCGTCGCACACGGTTGGGCAGGCCTTCGGCGCTGGCCGTCTGTTCCAGCAGACGCCGCGCCCGCCCCCAGAGCTGACGCTGAGCAAAGGCCAAACCCGCCGCCGCCGCCATGGCCGGTTCCCGGCCAAAGCGGTTCAACGCCTCTTCCAGCACGGGCAGCCAGCGGCTGTCCACCGCCTCGACACAGGCCACCAGCCCCAGGGCCAGTTGCTCCCGGGCCTCGGTGTCAGTCCGCTGCAAATGTTCCCAGGCTGGCCAGAGCCAGGACAGCCCTTGCCCCGCCTGCCCCAGTTCGGCCGCCCGCCGTGCGGCGCGCGCCAGCACCCAGGCATCGCGTCGGTCGCCATCGTCCAGCGCCTGCCAGACCTTCTGCAGCTGTCCTTCGTCGAAGGTCTGGTCCAAGGCCTCGAAGGCCAATGAACGGAGCAGGGACTGCGCCGCCCCCGCCGAGAACCCCTGGTGCTTGGCCAGCAGACGGGCCGTCTGCAAGGCTTCCAGCGGCCGCCGCAGCTGCTGTGCAGCCTGCAGCCGCAGCCGCAGCGCCTGGGTGCGCCGCGCCACCCCGGGAGGCAGTTCCGCCAGCAGGGCCATGCAGCGCCCGGCATCGCGGTCATCCATCGCCAGTTGCGCCGCCTGCAGCTGGATCCCCTCCAGGGTGCTGCCGCTGCCGCCACAGGCCAGGGCCAGCGTCAGCTGCTCCTCGCGGCCGATGCGGTCCTGCAGTCGGTGCAGGGCCGAGGCGGCAATCAGGTGGGCCTGTACCGTGAAGTTGCGGTCGTGCGCCAGGATCTCGGACTCGGCCTGCAAGGTCAGCGCCTTCTGCACCGCCCGCTGCGCCCGCGCATAGCGGGCCGCCATGAGTTCAGCAAAGCCCTCGCGCAGCAGATCCTGCGCGGCCCGTTCCCGCTTGAGCTCGCGCCACTCCCGGGCCCGGGTCGGCAGGCTCAGCAGCGTGTGGGCCGCCTGCAAGGCGGCGAACAGCACGATCACCACCCCCACCAGCGTCAGCAGGAACAGGTTGAGCGACATGTCCAGCCGCCAGTGGCCATAGAACAGCGAGACCAGCGCGTTGTTCTGGCCCAGCACACTGGCAGCCACCACGGCCACCACAAACAGAAGAACCAACCAGATGACCGACCGCATCGCGTCCGCCTTTGTTCAGCGGCCAGCGGCCGCGGCGGCCAGCGCGGCCAGGGTCTCGTCCGGACGCGGCAGGCCACTCTGGCGGCTCTGCCCGGCGACCTGCCGCAGCTGATCCGCCACGGCTTGCACCCGACGCGAGTCCTTGTCGAAATAGCGCGACAGCAGCTGCTGCGCCTGCGCCATGTCCCCCTGGGCCTGGTCGAATTGGCGCGACAGCAGCGCCAGCCGGGCGTTGAGCAGGTGCAGCTTGAGGTTCTCACGCAGGAAGAACCCCTGTTCGGGCGTGAGCAGGGCGGCTTCGGGATGTTCCACCTGGGTGACCCGCACCAGCGAGCGCGCCTCCTCCCACGCGAGGGTCGCGACACGCTGCCAGGTGTCCTTGGCGGTGGCCCACCAGGCGGCTTCGGGCAGATCGGAGGCGCCGGCGGACCCCGAGGCTGCCGACGGCGCCGACGCGGGACGCGCCACGCTGCGAGCGGTCTTGACCGGTGCGGTCGCCCCGTTCTGGCGGCGGTTGGGGGTGCTCACCAGCGGCAGATCGTCGATCTGGCGCACCACCTCGTCCAGCCGGATGGACAGGGCCGGCACATCAGCCACGCCCACCGCCCGCAGCCGGTCCATGTCCCGCGCGACGGCGCGATGCACCCGCTCCAGCCGCGGCTGGTTGACACGCGACAGCCGATCGTCGGCTTGCTTGAGGGCCGCCATCAGGGGCTCGACACTGCCGGTGATCGCCGCCTGCTGCTGGGCCACGCGCAGCCCGGCCTCGATGTCGGCCAGCACATTCTCGTCACGCGAACGCGACAGCGAAGCGATCAGGTCCTCGACCTGGGAGCGCTGCAACGCCGTCTCGGCCACCTTCGCGTCCAGCAGCGCCAGCTTGGCCGTGGCCTGGGTGGCCTCGTCGTGCGCTTGACGCGACAGCATGCGTGCCTCGGCGGCATCGTCCTGGCTGGTCTGCTGCCGGCGCACCAGCTCCGACTCCAGCACCTGCAAGCGGTCGTGGGTGGTCCAGGCCAGTGCCAAGCTGCCGGCGCTGACCAGCGCCATGGCCGCCAGCGCCCACGGCAAGACACGTGGCCCCATCCCTGCTGGGGCCACGGGGGCCTCAGCGGCAGGAGGCGTGGCGGTGGGCGCCACAGAGGCGGCGCCAGCGACGGTGGGGGGGGTGTCGGGTGTGCTCACGTTGCGGATGATTGTATCGACCGCCCCCCGCAGCGCCTCTGCGCTGACGCAGAGCAGCCACAGGTTTGACTCAGCCGCTCAGGGCCCGCACCACCCCTTCGACACCGGGCGCGATCAGGTCCACCCGGCCAAACCCGGCCCGGCGGGCGCAGGCCACGATGCGGGGATGCGTGGCCAGTGCCCAGCCCGGCGCCCAGTCCGCGTGCGGCAACAGCTGGGCCAGGTACCCCACCGCTTCGGAACTGCTGAGCAGCCAGCAGCTGTGCGCGGGGTCGCGCACGGCGGCCTGCGCGTGCGCACGCTGGGCATCCGTCCAGGTGGGTGCGCCACGGACATAGGCCTGCAGACACTGCACCTGCGCCCCGGCCGCCTGGAGCGTGCTGGAAAACCAGTCCCGCCCGCCCTCGCCGCGCACGACCCAGACCCCTCGCCCGGCCCAGCTTTCGTCCTTCAACCGGGCCCAGAGCCCTTCCGAATCCAGCGAATCCCCCGGCGCTGGGGCCGTCACGACCGCCGCCGGCACCCCCATCGCGGCCAGGGCCTGTGCGGTGCCCGGGCCGGTGCAGCCGGCCCGCACCCCTGCGGGCCAGATCCAGCCCGGCGGCAGCGCCGCCCAAAACTGCTGCACGGCATTGGGGCTGACGAACATCACCAGCGTGTCGGCGCGCAGGCTGGCGGCCATCGCCCGCACGGCGTCGGCATCCGGTGCCGGACCGATGGACAGCAAGGGCAGCGCCTGCGCCGGCAGCCCATGCGCCAGCAGCCGCCGGACCCAGTCGCCGGCCTGCGGCTCCGGGCGGGTGACGAGCAGACGCGCCAGCCCGGTGTCCGCCATGGGGTTCAGCCGGCCTGGGCGGCCAGATAGGCCGCGCCGCCAGCCTCCAGCAGCCGGCGCGCGGCGTCATGCCCCAGCGTTTCGGCCGCTTCGGTATCGGCCACCTCGGCGGTCAGCCGGGCACGCAGCAGCGGCATCTCGGGCTGCAGGGCATGGCCGAGCGCAACCTCAAGCTGCATGCGCCCCTCGCCGACGAACACAGCATGGGCCGCCAGCGGCACGCTGCAACTGCCGCCCAGCGCGCGGGACACGGCCCGCTCGGCATGGGTGGCCAGCCAGGTGGCCGGGTGGCCCAGCGAGGCCACGGCCTCCCGCAGCGCCACGGCATCGGCCCGCACTTCCAGCCCCAGGGCCCCCTGCCCGGCCGCCGGAATCATGGTCTGGGGGTCGAAGGTGGCGCGGATGCGCGCCGCCAGGCCCAGGCGCTTGAGACCGGCCGCGGCCAGCACGATGGCGTCATACACGCCGTCGTCCAGCTTGCGCAGGCGCGTGTCCAGGTTGCCGCGCAGCGGCTCGATGCGCAGGTCGGGGCGCAAGGCCTTGAGCTGCACCACCCGGCGCAGGCTGGAGGTGCCCACGCAGGCGCCTTGCGGCAGCTCGGCCAAGCTGGCGTACCGGTTGGACACGAAGGCATCACGCGGGTCCTCGCGCTCCCAGATGGAGGCCAGCACGAATCCTTCCGGCAGATCCATCGGCACGTCCTTGAGCGAATGCACCGCCAGATGGGCCCGGCCGGCCTCGATCGCCACTTCCAGTTCCTTGACGAACAGCCCCTTGCCGCCCACCTTGGACAGGGCACGGTCCAGGATCTGGTCGCCCCGGGTGGTCATGCCCAGCAACTCGGTGGGCAGGCCCAGCTCTTGCTGGAGCCGGTCGCGCACATGCTCGGCCTGCCACAGCGCCAGGCGGCTCTCCCGGGTGGCGATGACGACGGGGGTGACGATCGAAGCGGTGGACTGCATGGCCGGGATTATGGCTGCCCCGCACTGCTAGCATCGCGTCCGCCCACGGACGCCCTGGAAGGACTTTTCATGCCCGCTGCTCAGCCCGCCCGCCGCCCCCGCACCGCCCGCCCGCCCGGGGATCCGGACAAGGACCGGCCGCTGGTCGAGGACATCCGGCTGCTGGGCCGCATCCTGGGCGACGTGATCCGTGAACAGGACGGCAGCGGCGCCTACGAACTGGTGGAGCGGGTGCGCCAGCTCTCGGTGGCCTACCGGCTGAAGAAGGACGCCAAGGCGGGCCAGGCCCTGGACCGGCTGCTGAAGAACCTGACCGCCGACCAGACGGTCAGCGTGATCCGCGCCTTCAGCTATTTCTCCCACCTGGCCAACCTGGCCGAGGACCGGCACCACCTGCGCCGACGCGAGCACCATGAAGCCCTGGGCGAGCACCAGGCCGGGTCACTGGCGCACTGTTTCGAGAAACTGGCCCAGGCCGACCACCGCGCGGCCGACATCGCCGCGGTGCTGGCCCAGGCCTACATCTCGCCGGTGCTGACGGCCCACCCGACCGAGGTGCAGCGCAAGAGCATCCTGGATGCCGAGCGTGCCATCGCCGAGCTGATCGGCGAGCGCGATCACCTGAAGAGCCCCGCCGACCGTGCCGCCAACGAGCGCCTGATCCGCGCCCGCGTCACCCAGCTGTGGCAGACCCGGATGCTGCGCTACACCAAGCTGACCGTGGCCGACGAGATTGAGAACGCCCTCAGCTACTACCAGGCCACCTTCCTGCGCGAGGTGCCCCGGCTGTACCAGGAGGTCGAGCAGGCGCTGTCCGGCCACGACGTGGGCACCTTCTTCCGCATGGGCAACTGGATCGGCGGCGACCGCGACGGCAACCCCAATGTCACCGCCCCCACGCTGCGCCTGGCCCTGTCGCGCCAGAGCGAGACCGCGCTGCGCCACTACCTGACCGAGGTGCACGCCCTGGGCAGCGAGCTGTCCATGTCGCAGATGCTGGCGCCGGTGACGCCGGCCATGCAGGCGCTGGCCGACCGCTCACCGGACCACAACCCGCACCGCGAGGACGAGCCCTACCGACGCGCCCTGACCGGCATGTACGCCCGGCTGGCCGCCACGCTGCAGGAGCTCACCGGCACCGAGGCCCTGCGCCACGCCGTGGCGCCCCAGCAACCCTATGCCCAGGCCGAGGACTTCCTGGCCGACCTGCAGGTGATCGCCGATTCGCTGCGCCACCACCATGCCCAGGCCCTGGCCGAACCGAGGCTGGCGCCGCTGATGCGGGCCGTGCAGGTCTTCGGTTTCCACCTGGCCACGGTGGACCTGCGCCAGAGCTCCGACCAGCACGAGGCCGTGGTGGCCGAGCTGCTGCGCACCGCGCGCATCGAATTCGAGTACAGCGCACTGAACGAGGCCGAACGCCGCGCCCTGCTGCTGACGGTGCTGAACGATGCCCGCGGCCTGCGGCTGCGCGAGGCGGACTACAGCGAGCAGACGCTCTCCGAACTGGCCATCTTCGACGCCGCGGCCGAGGGCCGCCGCCGCTACGGCCCGGCCGCCATCCGCCACTACATCATCTCGCACACCGAGGATGTCTCGGACCTGCTGGAGGTGCTGGTGCTGCAGAAGGAGGCGGGGCTGCTGCACGGCCTGCTGGGCGAGGCCGCCACCGCCGACCTGATCGTCTCCCCGCTGTTCGAGACCATTGCCGACCTGCGCCATGCCGGCCGCATCATGCGCGAGTTCTATGCACTGCCCGGCGTGGCCGCCATGGTCCAGCGCAGCGGCGGCGAGCAGGACGTGATGCTGGGCTATTCCGACAGCAACAAGGACGGCGGCCCCTTCACCAGCAACTGGGAGCTCTACCGCACCGAGGTGGAGCTGGTCACGCTGTTCGACGAACTGCAGGCCGCGCACGGCATCCGCC
Organism: Ideonella sp.; assembly: GCA_041915165.1. Classification (GTDB taxonomy): domain Bacteria; phylum Pseudomonadota; class Gammaproteobacteria; order Burkholderiales; family Burkholderiaceae_C; genus Ideonella. The sequence continues at coordinate 2,556 of JAYSCA010000011.1, read as the reverse complement.
TGCGGCTGTTCCACGGCCGTGGCGGCACCGTCGGCCGCGGCGGCGGCCCCAGCTACCAGGCCATCCTGGCCCAGCCGCCAGGCACGGTGCGCGGGCAGATCCGCCTGACCGAACAGGGGGAGGTGATCGCCTCCAAGTACGCCAACCCCGGCATCGGCCGGCGCAACCTGGAAACCCTGGTGGCCGCCACCCTGGAGGCCACGCTGCTGGCACCGGCCAAGGCCGCGCCCAAGGCCTTCCTGGAGGCCGCGGAAGCCCTCAGCCAGGCCAGCATGGCGGCCTACCGCAAGCTGGTCTACGAGACCCCCGGTTTCACCGACTATTTCTTTGAATCCACCCCGATCCGGGAAATCGCGGAGCTGAACATCGGCTCCCGCCCCGCCTCGCGCAAGGCCACCCGGGCCATCGAGGACCTGCGCGCCATCCCCTGGGGCTTCTCCTGGGGCCAGTGCCGGGTGGCCCTGCCTGGCTGGTGTGGCTTCGGCTCGGCCGTGCAGCACTTTCTGGACCAGGACCCGGCCCAGCGGGACAAGCGGCTGGCCCTGCTGCGGCGCATGCATGCGCAATGGCCGTTCTTCCGCACCCTGCTGTCGAACATGGACATGGTGCTGGCCAAGAGCGATCTGGCCCTGGCCACCCGCTACATCGAGCTGGTGCCGGACAAAAAACAGGGCAAGCGGCTGTTTGCCGCAATCCGGGCGGAATGGGAGCGCACCGAAGAGGCCCTGGCCTGGATCACCGGTGAAGCCCGACGGCTGCAGAGCGCCCCCAGCCTGGCGCGCTCCATCGAGCACCGTTTCCCCTACCTGGACCCGCTCAACCACCTGCAGGTCGAGCTGATGCGCCGCTACCGGAACCGGCGCGAGGGCGACCCGGTCAACGAGCGGCTGCAGCGCGGCATCCACTTGTCCATCAACGGCATCGCCGCCGGCCTACGCAACAGCGGCTGACAGCCCTGGCCCAGACCCGTCTCTTGAGGGAGATGATCGTGCGACCTAGGGAGGGTCTTTGTCCGCTGCCGTTCTTATGATGCGACCGCAAAAGGAATTTCTGACGCGATACGCGGTTGGAGGGAATGGACAGCATGGAGCACACGGTCGAAAGCGTTGAGCCGAAGATCATCGAGATCGTCAAGGAACTGACCGAGGACTGGGATGTCGATCTGGAAGGAGGCGTCGGCGCCACCACGACGATGATCGGCGACATCGGTTTCGCCTCCATCGATTTCATCCAGCTGGTGGTCGCGATCGAGGGCGCCTACAAGCAGAAACTGGGTTTCCAGGACCTGCTGATGCAGAACGGTGCCTACGTGGACGACCTGAGCGTGCGCCAGATCGCCGCCTTCGTCGCCGGCCGCCTCAGCGGCGCCGCCCCAGCGGCGGCACCGGCCGCTGCCCCGGCCCCCGCCAAGGCCGCCGCGCCGGCCACCGTCATCAGCAGCGTGCCCGACAGCGAACGCGTCACGCCGGAGAAGCTGGCCCGCTTCCGCGCCAGCATCGCCCGCCGCACCCTGAGCGGCGACGACAAGCCCAAGAACCCGCCAGCCCTGTTCGTGCTGTCGCCCCCGCGCTCGGGCTCCACGCTGCTGCGCGTGATCCTGGCCGGCAGTTCCAAGCTGTTCGCGCCGCCGGAACTGCATTTGCTGCCCTACGCGACCATGGGCGACCGCCTGAAGGCCCTGTCCGGCGAGCACACCGAGCACCTGCTGGACGGCACCGTGCGCGCCCTGATGCAGCTGCACGGCTGGGAGGCTGAACAGGCCCGGGCCTTCGTGGCCCGCTGCGAGCAGGAGAACATGAGCACCAAGGCGTTCTACCGCCTGCTGCAGGAGCCCCTGAAGGGCGAGAAGCTGCTGGTGGACAAGACGCCTTCCTACGTGATCGACGTGGACATCCTCAAGCGCATCGAGGTGGACTTCGAGAACTCGCTGTTCATCCACCTGCTGCGCCACCCCTGCGGCATGATCCGTTCGTACGAGGAATCCAAGCTGCAGCGCCTGATGCCCATGGTGCAGGAAAGCAGCTTCGGCGCCCGCGAACTGGCCGAGCTGACCTGGCTGACCGCCCAGCAGAACACCCTGGAGTTCGCCAAGCAGGTGCCCAAGGAACGCTGGCTGACGCTGCGCTACGAGGACATCGTGTGCAGCCCGGAAACCTCGATCCGTCAGATCTGCGACTTCGCCAAGATCCCCTACGAGGACGCGATGATCAACCCCTACGAGGAGATGGATCAGCGCATGACGGACGGCGTGGACAACGCCTCCAAGATGAGCGGCGACCTGAAGTTCCACCTGCACAACGCCATCAACCCTGAGGCCGCGGTACGCTGGAAGCAGTTCTACACCGACGGCATTCTGGGCCAGCCCACACTGGAGATGGCGCGGGCGCTCGGCTACTGAGCCGTCGCTGCTGGCCGTCGGGGTTCGCTCGGAGCCCTCAGAGCCCCTCGGCGGCCAGGGCTTCCCGCACCTGGGGCAACTGGCGACGCGACACGGCCAGCCAGTCGTCGTGAGGGGCCAGCCGCACGGCCCAGCCTTCGCCCCCTTCCTCTCCGTCC
>JAYSCA010000010.1:0-17830 GCA_041915165.1 Ideonella sp. | reverse complement strand
CAGCGCATCGTTCAGCAACTGGTGGACGAACTCAAGTACTGAGTTTCCCCCGCCTTTTCGCCCGCAGGACGGCAGCTTCGGCTGCCGTTTTTCATGGCCGCGCTCCACCGATCCATTCGCTGGCGACAGACATGAAAAAAGCCGCCCGAGGGCGGCTTTTTCGCAGGCAGCTCCGAGGAGCTGAACCTGGGCTTCTTAGTTCGAAGCGGCTTCCGAAGCGGGAGCAGCAGCGTCCGAAGCGGCCGGAGCGACGTCCGAAGCAGCAGCAGGAGCGACATCCGAAGCGGCTTCAGCAGCCGAAGGAGCGGCGTCCATGGGAGCGGGAGCTTCGTCCTTCTTGCCGCAAGCGGTCAGAGCAGCAGCAGCGATCAGGGAAGCCAGCAGGAGCGACTTGTTCATGAAAATCCTCGAATCGAAAAGAGTCGAACAAAAATTACCGGTCATTCTGGAAGCTCGCTGTTCGTGCGCGCCTCCTCCTCGCGAGGCCCAAAAACGTTCAAAGGGCGAAACGCAACTCCGTGAACTTTTTCTGAGCCTAGACTTACATTATACGCAGCCTCAGGGAAAGTGCCGTGGACATCCCATGTGCCAAATTTCAAGCTCATGGATTCGTTGCCTTGGCGCATCACTTTGTGGCAGCCGCAGCGCACTGATCCGAGGCTGATTTGCACCATCAGGGTGCTGTCACACCCCGTGCAGCCAGCCCGCCTCGGCCCAGTCGTCCACCAGCTCACGGGCGCCAGCGCTCAGTTGCTGCACCGCCCGGGCGCCCAGCGTGTGCTGGTCGGCCAGCTGGCGCATCAACCGGGCATCCCGCCCTGATGCGCGGAACGACTCGCCGTTGATGAACACATGCCGGTCGTCGTACATCATGCGTGTACGGCGGTCCAAGCGCAGGCCCTGCCCTTCCTGCAACGGCTCGCCCCCCTCGAACCAGACGATCGCCTTGGGCTCCGTCAGCGACTCCCCCAGGGCGCTGGCCAGGCTGTGGGCATCGTTGAGCGCAGAAATCACCGCCCGCTGGGCGAATTCCTGCAAAGCCACCGGAATCAGCCCCGGGGTGTCGGTTGCCGACTGAGCCGGATCGCGGTAATGCGGTTCCTGCTCCGGCGCCTCCAACGCGTCGATCATCCGCTGCAGAACATCGCGGGCGGTTTCGGTCGGGGTCGGTGTGCGAAAGCCCACCGAACAGGTCATGCAATCGGGGCCCTCGGCAGTGCCGTCGTGCCCCCAGCGCGGCGGCAGGTACAGCATGTCGCCCGGCTCCAGCACCCATTCCTCGGTGGGCTCGAAATGGGCCAGCAGTTTCACCGGCATGTCTTCCACCAGGGTGCTGTCCCGGACTGGGCCGACCCGCCAGCGCCGCCGGCCAGACACCTGCAGCAGGAACACATCGTAAGAATCCAGGTGCGGCCCCACCCCGCCCCCGTCGCTGGCGTAGCTGATCATCAGGTCGTCCAGCCGGGCCTCGGGCACGAAGCGGAACTGGCTGAGCAGTTCGTGGGCCGCCTGCACATGCAGATCCAGGCCCTGGACCAGCAGGGTCCAGCCCGGGCGGCTGAATGGCGGAATCTGGCGGCGACTGAAGGGGCCGTGGCGCAGCTGCCAACCGCCCTTGGCCTGCTGCACCAGCCTGGATTCGACGTCGTCGCGCGCCGCCAGCGCCAGCAGCTCGGCGCGGTCCACCGGCGGCACCACGCCAGGCACGGCCTGCCGGATCAGACAGGGCTTTTTCTGCCAGTAGCGGCGCATGAACTGGGCGGGCGAGAGGTCGCCCAGCAAGGGGAGTTTCTGCAAGGGGTTCACGGTCATGGACCCGGATTGTGGCGGCCCTTGTGCGATCATCCCCTGATGGACATCACTTCCCCCTGTGTCGTGACGTTGACCTGGACCCTGTCGGATGGTCAAGGTGAGCGCATTGACGAACTGACCGACCCCGTGGAGTTCTTCTACGGTGGCGATGACCTGCTGCCCAAGGTCGAGGAGGCCCTGGCGGGCCAGGGCGTCGGCTACGAAACCGAGCTCCATCTGGAACCCGAGCATGCCTTTGGCGACTACGACGCCGATCTGGTCTGCTACGAAGCCCGCGCGCTGTTCCCCGAGAACACCGAGCCCGGCATGCGCTTCGAAGGGCTGCCCGAGGGCGCCGCCACACCGGACATGCCAGACGATCTGGTCTACACCGTGACCGAGGTCTACCCCGAGCACGTGGTGCTGGACGCCAACCACCCGCTGGCCGGCATGGCCCTGCGCATTGCGCTGAAGGTGATGGATGTGCGCCCGGCCACGACCGAGGAGATCAACGCCGGCTCGGTGAGCGAATCGCCGCTGACCGTGATCAGCAGCCAGCCGCCCAGCACCGCGCTGCACTGAACGCCGGCAGCCCGCCGGCCCGCAGTGTCAACCGCGGCCGGTGGAGCCGAAACCGCCCTCGCCGCGGTCGCTGCTCTCAAACGTGTCCACCCGGCGGAACGCCGCCTGCACCACCGGCACGATGATCATCTGGGCGATGCGCTCCAGCGGCTGCACCGTGAAGGCCGCGTCGCCGCGGTTCCAGCAGCTCACCATCAACGGCCCCTGGTAGTCCGAGTCGATCAGCCCGACCAAGTTGCCCAGCACGATGCCGTGCTTGTGGCCCAGCCCCGAGCGCGGCAGGATCAGCGCCGCCAGGCCCGGATCCGCGATGTGCACCGCCAGGCCGGTGGGGATCAGCGCGGTCTGCCCTGGAGCCAGCACCAGCGGCTGGTCCAGGCAGGCGCGCAGGTCCAGACCGGCGCTGCCGGGGGTGGCGTAGGCGGGCAGCTGGTCCGCCATGCGCGGGTCCAGCACTTTCACGTCGATCGTCGTCATCAGGCAGCGTTCTTCAGTCGTTCGGCCAGGTCGCGCACCAGGGCGCGGGCCAGGGTCAGCTTGTCGGCGGTGGGCAGCTCGCGGTGGCCGTCGACATCCACCAGCACCAGGGTGTTGTCGTCGCGGCCGAAAGTGGCCGGCCCCAGGTTGCCCACGATCAGCGGCACCTTCTTGCGCAGCAGCTTCTCACGGGCATGCTGCAGCAGGTGTTCGCTCTCGGCGGCAAAGCCCACGCAGTACGGCGGCTGCGGCAGCGCGGCCACCGCAGCCAGGATGTCCGGGTTCTCGGTCAGCTCGAAGACAGGCGCCTGCTTCTTGCCGTCCTTCTTGATCTTCTGGGCGTTCATCTGCGCCGGACGCCAGTCGGCCACCGCGGCGGTGGCGATGAACACCTCGTGCTGCGCCGCCAGGGGCAGCACGGCGTCATGCATCTGCTGCGCGCTCTGCACGTCGATGCGGCGCACGTGGCGCGGCGTGGGCAAGTGCACCGGACCAGCCACCAGCGTCACCTCGGCGCCGGCCTCCTGGGCCGCGCGGGCGATGGCAAAACCCATCTTGCCGCTGGAATGGTTGGTGATGCCACGCACCGGGTCGATGGCCTCGAAGGTGGGACCGGCTGTGATCAGCAGCCTGCGGCCCGCCAGCCGCTTAGGCTGGAAGAAGGCGATCAGCTCGTCGCGCAGCTCGGCCGGCTCCAGCATGCGGCCCTCGCCCACCTCGCCACAGGCCTGGTCGCCCGCGGCCGGGCCCAGCACGGTGGCCCCGTCGGCCTGCAGCTGCGCCACGTTGCGCTGGGTGGCCGGATGGGCCCACATCTCGCGGTTCATCGCCGGGGCCACCAGCAGCGGCACCCGCTCGATCGGCCGCGCCAGGCACAGCAGCGAGAGCAGCTCGTCGGCCCGTCCCTGCACCAGACGGGCGATGAAGTCCGCGCTGGCCGGGGCGATCAACACCGCATCCGCCTCGCGCGAGAGCCGGATGTGCGCCATGTTGTTGTCCGGGCGCGCATCCCACTGGCTGGTGTAGACCGGCCGGCCCGACAGGGCCTGCATGGTCACCGGGGTGATGAAGGCCTCGGCGGCCTCGGTCATCACCACCTGCACCGTGGCGCCGGCTTTCACCAGTTCACGGGTCAGCTCGGCGGCCTTGTAGCACGCCACCCCCCCAGACAGGCCCAGCACGATGTGCTTGCCTGCCAGATCCTGTCGTTGCGTCATCGCATGGGCCCTGCCCCGTTCACCGGGGACGTCACTGCATCTGTGCGCCGTGGCACTTCTTGAACTTCTTGCCGCTGCCACAGGGACAGGGGTCGTTGCGGCCGGGCAGATCGCCCACCCGGCGCTGCGGCGGCTTGGGGGCATGGTCCAGCCAGTACAGGCGCATGTCCTGCGCCGAGTACAGCGCCTCGTGGATCAGCTCGTCGCGGCTGAGCTCCTCGCCCTCATAGAGGTCGTCATAGACCTCCTTGAGCTCTTCCGGATTCATCGTCAGCGAGACGACGCGCAGCATGCACTCTTCGAACAGCTGGCCTTCCTCGGTCTCGGCATCGGGCTCGGGCCAGTCCTGCGGAAAGTCGCGCGTCGCATCGATGAAGCCCAGCGCCCAGACCTCGCCGGTCTGCTCCAGCATGTGCAACTCCTCGGCCTTCACATGCCCCTCGTCCACCAGACGCTGCTTGTCCTCGTCGGTCAGCTCGATCATCAGCGGCGCCAGGCGCAGCACGTCGGTGTCGTCCAGCAGCTCTTCCGGGTCCAGCTGATTGGCCAGCACCTCCCAGCGGGCCTGAATCGCCTGCCGGGCCGCCTCGGCATCGGCCGGGTCGGCGAAGGCGCGGGTGAAGACGCCCTCGGCCATCACCGGCAGCCATTCGTCCAGCGTGAGGCGGCGCGGGCCGGCCATCAGGGCCGTCATGTAGCCGTCCAGCCATTCGAGCGAGACACCCTCCTCGAAGCCAGCCATGCGCTGGCACAGGGCATCCAGCGCCTCGATCTCTTGTTCGGTACTCATGCGGGGCGCCGCCATCGGGGTCTCCAGGAAAAAACAGGACCCGGCAGTGTCGCACGTCCCCTGCCCGGACGCGAATCCCGCGGCACACGCCATGAGCCTGGAACCAGGTTCATTTATATTTGTACAAAGACAATTTGTTCTCTCCCTACCTTCACGCCCCTTTTCGCATGACACCTCTGCTCACCTGGTTCCACGAACTGCCCGACCCCATGGCCGAATGGCTGACCCTGCTGGGGGCGGCCCTGCTGGCCCTGATCGCCTCCGCAGTCGTCTACCGGGTGGGCCGCCGCCTGCTGGACCACGCCACCCGCGGCCATGCCCAGGCGGCGGCCCTGGTGAGCGGCGCCCATCTGCCGGCCCGCTGGCTGCTGCCCCTGATCGCGCTCAGCCTGGTCTGGCACGGCGCGCCGGACGACCTGCATGGCGTGCAAGGTCTGCAACGCCTGACCGCCCTGGGCGTGATGGCCTGCATCACCTGGCTGATCGTGCGCAGCATCAACCACTACACGGCGGCCTACCTGAGCCGCCTGCCGCTGCAGCAGGCCGACAACCTGCAGGCCCGCCGCCTCTACACCCAGACCCGGGTGCTCTCGCGCACGCTGGTGGGCGTGGTCAGCCTGGTGGGCACGGCCCTGGCCCTGATGACCTTCCCGACAGTGCGCCAGATCGGCACCAGCTTGCTGGCCTCCGCCGGCATGGTGGGCATCATCGCCGGCTTCGCCGCCCGCCCGGTGTTGGGCAACCTGATCGCCGGCCTGCAGATCGGTCTGACGCAGCCGATCCGGCTGGACGACGTCGTGATCGTCGAGGGCGAATGGGGCGTGATCGAGGAGATCAGCAGCGCCTATGTCGTGGTGCGCCTCTGGGACCAGCGCCGCCTGATCGTGCCGCTGCAGTGGTGGATCGAGCACCCGTTCCAGAACTGGACGCGCGAGAACGCCGAACTGATCGGCTCCGTCTTCCTGTGGGTGGATTACCGCATGCCGCTCGCGCCCGTGCGGGAGGCGCTGCAGCGGGCCTGCGAGGCCTCACCGCTGTGGGACCAGCGCCTGGCCCTGCTGCAAGTCACCGAGGCAGGCGAACAGGCCGTGCAACTGCGCGCGCTGGTGACGGCCGCGAACGCCTCGGCCGCCTGGGACCTGCGCTGTGCGGTGCGCGAGGCCCTGATCGACTTCATCCAGCGCGAGTACCCGCAGTACCTGCCGCGCCAGCGGGCCCAGTGGCAGGATGCCGAGATGAAAAAAGCGCCCGCCGATCCCTCGGTGGGCGCTTTCATGGACCGGGCCTGAGGGCCCGGCCTTTGGGTGTCAGCGGGCTCAGACCCGCTCGGCCACCCAGCCTTGCACTGAGGCCAGCGCCGCCGGCAGGGCGGCGGCATCGCTGCCCCCGGCCATCGCCATGTCGGGCTTGCCGCCACCCTTGCCGCCCACCTGCTGGGCGACGAAGTTGACCAGCTCGCCGGCCTTGACCTTGCCGGTGCTGTCGGACGTGACACCGGCGGCCAGCTGCACCTTGCCGCCGTCCACCGCCGCCAGCACGATGGCCGCGGTCTTGAGCTTGTCCTTGAGCTTGTCCATGGTCTCGCGCAGGGTCTTGGCATCGGCGCCTTCCAGCGTCGCGGCCAGCACCTTCAGCCCCTTCACGTCGACGGCCTGCGACAGCAGCTCGTCGCCCTGGGCCGAGGCCAGCTTGCCCTTGAGCGCCGCCACTTCCTTCTCCAGCGTGCGCACCTGCTCCAGCACCGCCCCGACCCGGTGTTCCACCTCGGTCGGCGCGGCCTTGAGGGTGCCCGCCACGTGGTTCACCATGGTTTCCAGCCCCTGCAGATAGGCCAGCGCGTTGTCGCCGGTCACCGCCTCGATGCGGCGGATGCCAGCGGCCACGCCGCTCTCAGCCACAACCTTGAACAGGCCGATGTCGCCGGTGGCCTTGACGTGCGTGCCACCGCACAGTTCCTTGGAACTGCCGATGCTCTGCACGCGCACGGTGTCACCGTACTTCTCGCCGAACAGCATCATCGCGCCGCTCTTCTGCGCGTCCTCGATGCCCATCACCTCGGCCTTGGCCTGGACGTTGGCCAGGATCTCGGCGTTGACGATGGTCTCGACCTTGCGGATCTCCTCGGCCGTCATCGGCGCGGTGTGGGCAAAGTCAAAGCGGGTGCGCTCGGGCGTCACCAGCGAGCCCTTCTGCTGCACATGGGTGCCCAGCACCTCGCGCAGGGCCTTGTGCATCAGGTGGGTGGCGCTGTGGTTGCGCACGGTCCGGGCGCGGCGCTCGGCATCCACCTTGGCGACGAAGGCATCGCCCACCTTGACCGAGCCCTCGACAACACGACCGTGGTGGCCGAAGACGTCGGCCTGGATCTTCATCGTGTCCTCAACCAGCACGCGGGTCGTGCCGTTGCGCAGTTCGCCCGCATCGCCCACCTGGCCGCCGGACTCGGCGTAGAACGGGGTGTGGTCCAGCACGATCACGGCGTCGTCGCCGGCCTTGGCTTCCGCCACCGGGGTGCCGTCCACATAGACGGCCACCACCTTGGAGGTCTCGCAGACCAGGTGCTCGTAGCCGTGGAAGGTCGTCGGCACGCCGCTGTATTCCAGGCCGGCGGCCATCTTGAACTTGCCGGCGGCACGGGCCTGCTCGCGCTGACGGGCCATGGCGGCGTCAAAGCCGGCCTGGTCCACCGTCACGCCGCGTTCGCGGCAGACGTCGGCGGTCAGGTCGACCGGGAAGCCGTAGGTGTCGTGCAGCTTGAAGGCGGTCTCGCCGTCGAGCTGCGGGGCATTCGAAGCCGCCATGGCCGCCAGCGCGCCTTCCAGGATCTCCATGCCGCGCTCGATGGTCTGGAAGAAGCGCTCTTCTTCCTGCTGGATCACCTCGGTCACGCGGGCCTGGGCCTGGCGCAGCTCCGGATAGGCCTCGCCCATCTGGTTCACCAGTTCGGCCACGATCTTGTGGAAGAACGGGGTGCGCGCGCCCAGCTTGTAGCCGTGGCGGATCGCGCGGCGGGCAATGCGGCGCAGCACATAGCCGCGACCTTCGTTGCCGGGAATCACGCCGTCCACGATGATGAACGAGCAGGCACGGATGTGGTCGGCGATGACCTTCAGGCTGGGCGAAGCCGGGTCGATGTCGGCGCCACCGGCGCTTTCCACCGCGGCCTTGGACGCGGCGATCAGCGCGACGAAGAGGTCGATCTCGTAGTTCGAGTGCACATGCTGCAGCACCGCGGCAATCCGCTCCAGGCCCATGCCGGTGTCCACCGAGGGCTTGGGCAGCTTGTGCATCACACCGTCTTCGGTGCGGTTGAACTGCATGAACACGTTGTTCCAGATCTCGATGTAGCGGTCGCCGTCTTCATCGGGGCTGCCCGGAGGGCCGCCGGCCACGTCCGGGCCATGGTCGAAGAAGATCTCGGTGCAGGGGCCGCAGGGGCCGGTGTCACCCATCATCCAGAAGTTGTCGGACTGGTAGCGGCCGCCCTTGTTGTCACCGATGCGCACGATGCGCTCGGCGGGCACGCCCACCACCTTGTTCCAGATGTCGTAGGCCTCGTCGTCCTCGGAGTAGACCGTCACCCACAGCTTGTCGGCCGGCAGCTTGAAGTGCTGGGTCAGCAGTTCCCAGGCGTAGCTGATGGCGTCGTGCTTGAAGTAGTCACCGAACGAGAAGTTGCCCAGCATCTCGAAGAAGGTGTGGTGCCGCGCGGTGTAGCCGACGTTGTCCAGGTCGTTGTGCTTGCCGCCGGCGCGGATGCACTTCTGTGCCGTGGTCGCCCGCGTGTAGGGCCGCTTGTCGAAGCCCAGGAACACGTCCTTGAACTGGTTCATCCCGGCGTTGGTGAACAGCAGCGTCGGGTCGTCACCCGGCACGACCGGGCTGGACGACACGATCGTGTGCCCCTTGCTCTCGAAGAACTTCAGGTAGGTCTGGCGGATCTCGGCGGCTTTCATCCGGAACTTTCGAGAAAGTGAGCCCACCGGACACCCAAGCCCGGCGGGGGAGAAATGGAACCTTTCATTATAGGAGCCGCCCCCGCGCCAGCACCCGCGTGGACGGTGCGCGCGGCGGTGCGGAAAATCGAGGATCGTCCTTACACGCCACCTCAGGTGTCATCCGCATGCCGCCCACCGTCTACCTTGCCGGCTTCGATGTGTTTCGCCCGGATGCCCTGGCCCAGGGGGAGCGCCTGAAAGCGCTGTGTGCCGAACAGGGCTGGGTGGGCCTGTACCCGCTGGACAACGCCCTGCCGGCCGGGCTGACGGGTGCTGCCGCGGCGCGCTGGATCTACGAGGCCAACCTGGGCCTGATCCGCCAGGCCGACGCGGTGTTGGCCAACCTGAACAACTTCCGCGGCGCGGAACCGGATTCGGGCACGGCCTTCGAGGTGGGGTTTGCCACCGCGCTGGGCAAGCCGGTGGTGGGCTACCTGAACGATGGCCGCCCGCTGCGGGCGCAGCTGGGCGGCGCCACGGACGACGCCGGCTGCACCGTCGAGGATTTCGATCTGCCGCGCAACCTGATGCTGGCCTGCGCGGCCCACCTGGTGGTGGGCGATGCGCGCGCAGGCCTGGCCGCGCTGACGACGCTCAGAAATCGGCCTTGAAGGCCGGACGCTTCTCGCCGAAGACCCCGGTGCGCAGGTTCAACTCGGCATTGAGCAGGCCGTTGAGCATCAGCGTGCTGGCACCGCCAGCCGCCTGGGTCCGTTGTTCGTGCTCATGGGCGATGCCCTGCTGGATCATCGTCAACAGCTGATCGGCATCCAGCGCCTCGGTGGGCTGGGCCGTCAGGATGGCGACATCGGCACGGACTTGCTGCAACACGTGTTCACGCATGGTGGGCTCCTTCCAGTGATCCATTGACAAGGGATAAGGGACAGGAGCGATCTTGCGCACTCTGGGCGCTGAGTGCAGTGCTCGACTATGCGGGACATTGCGCCAACCGGTGGCAAAGACCGCCGATTTGGTGTAAGCGATCAGCGGTTCAGCTGTGTCCGCAGGAAGCTGTAGAGCCGCTCTTCCAGGCTGAACGCCACGTTGAAACGCAGCCAGGGACTGGGCGTGAGGTCACAGGTGAACAGGTGGCCCGGGCCGAGCATGATGTCCTGCTCGGCCGCCTGGTTGGACAGGGCCACCGTGTCCGGCAGGGCCGGGTGGCGCGCCCACAGGAACATGCCGGCCTTGGGTTCGCTGAAGAGCTCGAAACCCAGGTCGACCAGGCGGCCCGCCGTCAGCTCATGCGCGGCGGCAAGGCGCTCACGCAGGCTCTTCAGGTGCTTGCGCCAACGGCCCTCGGTGAGGGCGCCGTGCGTCAATCGCTCTCCCAGTTCCGAACTGGTCAGACCCGACACCATCTTCAGCTGCGCCAGGTCCTCCACCATGTCCGGATGGGCCATCAGGTAGCCCACTCGCAGGTTCGGCGAGATGGTCTTGGAATAGCTGCCCACCGTGATCACGCGATGCAGTTCGTCCAGACTGGCCAGCGACGGGCGCGGCTCGGGGTCCAGGTCGGCATAGATGTCATTCTCGACAATGATCAGGTCGTGCGCCTCGGCCAGCTGCAGCACCCGGTGCAGATGGGCCAACGGTGCCACGGAGCCCGTGGGGCTGTGCAGCCGGGGCTGGGTGAAGAAGACCTTGGGCTTGTGCTCGATGATCAGGCGCTCCAGCGTGACCAGGTCATAGCCGCGCGGCAGGCGCGGCACGCCCAGCAGTTGGGCCCCCTGGTAGCGCAGCGAAAACAGCAGGTTGGAGTAGCCCGGATCGTCCACCAGCACCGGGTCGCCGGCCCGCACCAGGCGCCGCAAGGCCAGGTCCAGGCCCTGGCTGGACCCTTGGGTGAGCAGCACATGTTCCGGCCACACCTGCACCTGGCGTTCGACCATCGATTCACAGATCAGCTGCCGCAGGGGCCGGAAGCCCTTGGGGTCGCCATAGCCGCCCAGCTCGCCCTCTTCTGCCGCCATGGCCCGCAGCGCCTTGCGCAAGCCCTCCTCGAACAGCCAGTCGCCGGGCAACCAGCCGCAGCCCACCTTCATGCTCAGGTGCCGGTGCTCGAAGATGCGGCTGAGGTACCACTTGGCGTCGAAGTCCGCCCCGGCGACCCGCTCGATTCCCCCGACCTCTGCCCCGCCCACCTGACGCCGCTTGACGAAGAAACCGCTGTGCGGACGCGACACCAGCAGGCCGACTGCCACCAAACGGTCATACGCTTCGACGACAGTGAAAACACTGACGCCATGGACCTGGGCAAACTGCCGAATCGACGGTAGCTTGGTGCCTGGTCGCAACTCCCCATCGGCAATGAGGGCGCGCACCCCGTCCACGATCTGTGCGACCAGTGGTGTGGTGGAAGAAGGCTTGAGTTGCAACAACATGGACAGCGAAGGTGTACCGGTTCACGGACCTGCACAGTACTGAGCTGTCTTGCCGTGATCTGTACATGGTAGCGCCGACGGCATGCCTCCCAGAATCGACCACCAGCGGCCGACACCGTGCCCGCCGCCCGATCAGGAGAGACTCTTCATGCCCCGCGACTCGTCCAAGACATCTTCCCAGACCAACGCCGAACTGATGGCACGCCGCCAGGCGATCCTGCCGGCCGGCGTCGGACAGACCTACAACGTGTTTGTCGACCGTGCCGAAAACGCCGAAGTCTGGGATGTGGAAGGCAAGCGCTACGTCGATTTCTCGGGCGGCATCGCCGTGCTGAACACCGGCCACCAGCACCCGAAGGTGGCGGCCGCCGTCAAGGCTCAGATCGACAAGGTCCATCACACCTGCTTCCAGGTGCTGGCCTATGAGCCCTATGTGGAACTGTGCGAGCGCCTGGTGGCGCTGGCCCCCGGCAACTTCGCCAAGAAGGCCTTTCTGCTGACCACCGGCGCCGAAGCCGTGGAAAACGCGATCAAGATCGCCCGCTCGGCCACCAAGCGCCAGGCCGTGATCGCCTTCGGCGGCGGCTTCCATGGCCGCACCCTGCTGACCATGGGCCTGACCGGCAAGGTCGCCCCGTACAAGATCGGCTTCGGTCCCTTCCCGGCCGAGATCTACCACGCCAAGTACCCCAACGCGATGCATGGTGTGAGCGTGGCCGATGCCATCGCCTCGATCGAAGCCATCTTCAAGTACGACGTCGAGGCCGAGCGCGTGGCGGCCATCATCCTGGAACCGGTCCAGGGTGAAGGCGGCTTCTATGCGGCGCCGCCCGAATTCGTGAAGGCGGTGCGCGCGCTGTGTGACCAGCACGGCATCGTGATGATCGCTGACGAGGTGCAGGCCGGTGCCGGCCGCACCGGCACCTGGCTGGCCTGCGAACAGTGGCCGGTGGTGCCGGACCTGATCACCATGGCCAAGTCCATCGGTGGCGGCTTCCCCATCTCCGCGGTGATCGGCAAGGCCGAGATCATGGACAAGCCGCAACCCGGCGGCCTGGGCGGCACCTACGCCGGCAGCCCGATCGCCTGCGCCGCCGCGCTGGCCGTGCTGGACGTGTTCGAGGAAGAGAAGCTGCTGGACCGCTCCAAGGCCATCGGCGAACTGCTGACCACCGGCTTCAAGGCCATGGCCCAGCGCCACAAGAGCATCGCCGACGTGCGCGGTCTGGGCGCGATGCTGGCCATCGAGCTGTGCAAGAACGGCGACCCGCACCAGCCCGATGCCGAGCTGACCAAGCGCGTCTGCGCCGAGGCGATCCAGCGCGGTCTGGTGCTGCTGTCCTGCGGCGTGTACGCCAACGTGATCCGCGTGCTGGTGCCACTGACCGCGTCGGATGCCCTGCTGCAGGAAGGCCTGAAGCTGCTGGAAGAGTCCCTCGTGGCCGCCAGCCAGGCCTAAAACCTGCATTCACCGGGCCCGGCCGCGGGATGCGGCCGGCCCGGCCTCCGTTTCGGGCCCCCGTCCGCCGATCGGGGAGCCACTCCCCTTCCACGGCATTGCAACCGAGTCTGCTCGAGGGTTCCGCACACCATGAGTCCGCCCCCCTGGTCCGTTTCGCTGGCGTTCAGAAGACCTATGACGGTCAGAGCCTGGTGGTCCGCTCCCTGGATCTCGAGATCCAGCGCGGCGAGTTTCTGTCCCTGCTGGGGCCGTCCGGCTCCGGCAAGACCACCACGCTGATGATGCTGGCGGGGTTTGAATCCCCGACGGCCGGCGAGATCCTGCTAGATGGCGCGCCCATCACCCGCACCCCGCCGCACAAGCGCAACTTCGGGATGGTGTTCCAGAACTACGCGCTGTTTCCCCACATGACCGTGGCCGACAACGTGGGCTACCCGCTGACGGTGCGCAAGGTGCCCAAGGCCGAGCTCGCCCAGCGTGTGGCCAAGGCGCTGGACATGGTGCAGCTGGGTGGCAAGGGCGACCGCTACCCGGCCCAGCTGTCCGGCGGCCAACAGCAGCGCGTGGCGCTGGCCCGCGCCCTGGTGTTCCAGCCCCAGCTGGTGCTGATGGACGAACCCCTGGGCGCCCTGGACAAGCAGCTGCGCGAGCACATGCAGCTGGAGCTGAAGGAACTGCACCGGCAGCTGGGCATCACCTTCGTCTACGTCACCCATGACCAGGGCGAAGCGCTGACCATGAGCGACCGCGTGGCGGTGTTCAACGACGGCGAGATCCAGCAGATCGACGCGGTCGAGCGCCTCTACGAGACCCCGTCCAACCGCTTCGTCGCCGGCTTCGTGGGCGACAGCACCCTGCTGACCGGCACCACCGCCACCTCGGACCACGATGCCTGCGAGATGGTGCTGCCCACCGGCGAGCGCCTGAGCGGCATCAACGTCAACCATGTGCCCCCCGGCACCTCGGTGGTGGCGTCCATCCGCCCCGAACGCATCACGGCCTTGTTCACGCCTCCCGACCATGAGGGCAACACAATCAAGGCCGCGATCACCGATGTCATCTACTTCGGTGACCACCTGCGCCTGCGATGCGCCATCGCCGGCCAGGCCCAGGCCACGGTCAAGCTGCCGCTCTCCAGCGGCGAGCAGCCCGTGACCGGGCAATCGGTGTGGCTGCACATTGCCACGCCCTACCTGCGCGTCTATGCCTGAACGCGCAGCGTGAATCCATAAGAAAAAAGACGAACTCTCCGCTCCGCCTTCCCTGAGTTCCCCAACCCCTCCTGTCAGGAGACATGCGTATGTTCAAGATTTCCGTGGCCGCTGCGGCCGCCCTGCTGGCCACCGTGCCGGCGCTGGCCCAGAACGAGCTCACCGTGGTGAACTTCGGCGGTGCCAATGGCGCCGCCCAGAAGAAGGCCTATGTCGAGCCCTTCGAGAAGAAGACCGGCACGAAGATCGTCTCGGTCGAATACAACGGCGAGCAGGCCAAGATCAAGGCCATGGTGGAAACCAAGAAGGTGAGCTGGGACGTGGTCGAGGTGGAGAGCCCGGACGCCGCTCGCGGTTGTGATGAGGGCCTGTTCGAGAAGATGGACTGGAGCAAGGTCGGCAACAAGGCCGACTTCGTCCCGGCCGCGGTCAGCGAATGTGCCGTGGGCGCCTTCGTCTGGTCCACCGTGATGGCCTATGACGGCGACAAGTTGAAAAACCCGCCCAAGACCTGGGCCGACTTCTGGGACGTCAAGAAATTCCCAGGCAAGCGTGCCATGCGCAAGGGTGCCCGCTACAACCTGGAATTCGCGCTGATGGCCGACGGCGTGAAGCCGGCGGACGTCTACAAGGTGCTGGCCACCAAGACCGGTGCCGACCGCGCCTTCAAGAAGCTGTCCGAGCTCAAGCCGAACATCCAATGGTGGGAAGCCGGTGCCCAGCCGCCGCAGTTCCTGGTCGCCGGCGACGTGGTGATGGCCACCGCCTTCAACGGCCGCATCGACGCCGCGCAGCGCGAAGGCAAACACCTGAAGATCACCTGGACCGGCGGCATCTACGACCTGGACTACTGGGTGATCCCGAAGGGCACGCCCAACAAGGACCTGGCGATGAAATACATCGCGCTGGCCGCTTCGCCGGATGCCCAGGCCGAGTACGCCCGCAACATCTCCTATGGCCCGACCAACAACAAGGCCCTGGCCAAGCTGGACGCCAAGGTGCAGGCCCTGCTGCCGACTTCGCCCGCCAACGCCAAGGACTCGCTGAAGTTCGACATCGCGTTCTGGGCCGACCAGGGTGAGGCGCTGGAGAAGCGCTTCGCCTCCTGGGCCGCGCAATGATCAGCCGCTGAGGTGAGTTCACGATGACCGTCACAGCCTCGACCAGTGCCGCTGCACTCCCGCCCGCGAGAGCAGCTGCACTGACCCGCGCCCTGGCCCGATCAGAGCGGCGTCGCCGCGTGACGGCCATCGCCCTCACCCTGCCGCTGCTGCTGTTCCTGCTGGTGACCTTGCTGGTCCCCATCGGGGCCCTGCTGGTGCGCGCGATCGAAAACCCGGAGGTCGCCGACGCCCTGCCCCGCACCGGCCAGGCGCTGTCCGGCTGGAAACGCCAGGAACTGCCGCCCGCAGCGGCCTATGCGGCCCTGGTCGACGATCTCGGCCATCTGGGCGACAGCTCGGAAGCCGGCGGCCTGGCCCGCAGGCTCAACACCGAGCTGCCCGGCTCGCGCTCCCTCATCATGGGCACCTACCGCGCCCTGCCCCTGGGGGAACAGCTCAGCCCCGAGGCCGTCAAGGAACGGATGCTCGCCCTGGACCCGCGCTGGGGTGAACTGCCGTACTGGCAGGCCATCGGCAAGAACGCTTCCCGCTGGACCCCCGACTACCTGCTGACGGCCGTGGACCTGCACCGCAAGCCCGAGGGCGGCATCGAGCAGGTCGCGCCCGATCAACGGGTGTTCGTCGACATCCTGCTGCGCACCTTCGAGATCAGCGCCGTAGTCACGGTCTGGTGCCTGGTGCTCGGTTATCCGCTGGCCTACTGGCTCTCCACGCTGACGCCGCGCCAGGCCAATGTGCTGATGATCCTGGTGCTGGTGCCGTTCTGGACTTCCATCCTGGTCCGGGTGGCGGCCTGGATCGTGCTGCTGCAGCGCGAAGGCTTGGTGAACAGCGCCTTGATGGGCATCGGCGTGATCGACCATCCGCTCACGCTGCTGTTCAACCGCGTCGGCGTGATCGTGTCCATGGTGCACATCCTGCTGCCCTTCATGATCCTGCCGCTCTACAGCGTGATGAAGTCGGTGCCCGGCACCTACCAACGTGCCGCGGTATCGCTGGGTAGTTCTCCGCTGGCAGCCTTCTTCCGCGTCTATGTGCCGCAGACCTGGCCTGGCGTGGGGGCCGGTGGCCTGCTGGTGTTCATCCTGTCCATTGGCTACTACGTGACGCCCGCCCTGCTGGGGGGGGCCGATGACCAGATGCTGAGCTACTACATCGCCCAGTACACCAACGTGGACATCAACTGGGGCATGGCCTGTGCGCTGGGCGCCATCCTGCTGGCCGCCACGCTGGTGCTCTACGGCCTCTACCGCCGCGTGGTGAAGTCCGAACTGAGCCTGGGGTGATCCGATGAGCTTCTTCTCCTTCCTGCGACCCCAGTTCCCGGCCTATGCCACGCCGGCCGACAAGGCGGGCTGGTGGCTGCTGCGGCTGTTCAGCCTGGGCGTGCTGCTGTACCTGCTGCTGCCCATCCTGGTCATCATGCCGCTGTCCTTCTCGGCCAGCTCCTTCCTGGCCTACCCGATGCCCGGCTGGTCGCTGCAGTGGTACCACAACCTCTTCACCTCCGAGGAATGGGGCCGTGCGACGAAGAACTCCTTCATCGTCGCGCCGGCGGCCACCCTGCTGGCCACCACGCTGGGCACGCTGACCGCCGTGGGCCTGGCCCGGGTCAACTTCCCAGGCAAGGGCCTGTTGATGAGCGTGCTGATCGCCCCAATGGTGGTGCCCATCGTGGTGGTGGGCGTGGCCTGCTACCTGTTCTTTGCCCGGCTGGGTCTGGCCGACACCTACACCGGTCTGATCATCGTGCACGCGGCCCTGGGGGCGCCCTTCGTGGTGACCACCGTGCTGGCCACGCTGCAGGGCTTCAACCACAACCTGGTGCGCGCCTCGCTCAGCCTGGGGGCCGGCCCAGTGCAGACCTTCTTCCGCGTGACGCTGCCAGTGATCGCGCCCGGCGTGATCTCCGGTGCGCTGTTCGCGTTTGCCACCTCCTTCGACGAGGTGGTGGTGACGCTCTTCATTGCCGGCCCGGACCAGGTGACACTGCCGCGGCAGATGTTCACCGGCATCCGCGAGAACATCAACCCGACCATCGCCGCCGTGGCGACGCTGCTGATCCTCTTCACCACCGGGCTGATGCTGGTGCTGGAATGGGTCCGAGGCCGTCGTCGCTGAGAAGCGGGCCCTGCCCCGCGATAGAGTGTGGTTTCAACCGCTTCCGCCCCAGGCGGAAGCCTTGCTCAGGAGAATCCCATGGACGTGTCCACCTCCCCACTGGCCCAGCTGAAGGATGCCAGCCTGCTCAAGACCGACGCGCTGATCAACGGCGAGTGGGTGGCGGCGAACAGCCGCTTTGACGTCATCGACCCCGCCACCGGCCAGAAGCTGGCCGAGGTGGCCAACCACGGCCCGGAATCCGCCCACCATGCCATCGTGGCGGCCAACAAGGCCTGGCCGGCCTGGCGCGCCAAGACCGCCAAGGAGCGCGCCGCGGTCCTGATGAAGTGGTTCCAGCTGATGCACGCCAACGCCGATGACCTGGCCCGGCTGATGACGGCCGAACAGGGCAAGCCGCTGGCCGAGGCCAAGGGCGAAGTGGGCTATGGTGCCAGCTTCCTGGAGTGGTTCGCCGAGGAAGGCAAGCGCGTCTACGGCGAGACCATCCCGACCACCGACAACAACAAGCGTTACCTGGTCATCAAGCAGCCGATCGGTGTCTGTGCGGCCATCACGCCCTGGAACTTCCCGATCGCGATGATCACCCGCAAGGTGGCCCCGGCCCTGGCCGCCGGCTGCCCGGTGGTGATCAAGCCGGCCGAGCAGACCCCGCTGTCCGCCCTGGCGGTGG
>JAYSCA010000009.1:0-18174 GCA_041915165.1 Ideonella sp. | reverse complement strand
AGGGGCAGAGGCATTCCCGCAGGGGCGGCAACGGGGGATTCTGTCGTTGGCATCGTGGCTCCAAGACACTCGGTTCGTGCCTCCCAACGGCAAGGGGCAGCCCGCCAACAGGCTGCCTCCGCGGACCTGCCGGGGAGTTGCAGACCATTTTTCGGCACGAACCGGGCATTTATTGAACGAATCACGCCAACTTTCCGGGCGTATTTCCGCTCCTTGCCTCTCACAAGCGGCCTCGACCCTGGGCGATACTTCACGCCATGACCCCTCAAGCCGAACCGCGCCGTGTGCTGCGGGTGCTCCATTTGGAGGACTCCGAGCTCGACCACGAGCTGGCGCTGGCCTATTTGCAGCGCGGCGGCCTGGTGGTGGATTCGGTGCGGGTCGACACCGAGCGGGAGTTCCGGGACGCCCTGACCCAGCCCTGGGACCTGATCCTGTCGGATTTCAATGTGCCGGGGTTTTCCGGCCTGCGGGCGCTGGAGATCGTGCGCGAACAAGGGGTGCTGGTGCCCTTCATCCTGGTCTCGGGCGAGATCGGCGAGGATGTGGCGGTGCAGGCCATGCGCGACGGTGCCAGCGACTATCTGCTCAAGGGCAACATGACCCGGCTGGCCCCAGCCGCCGAGCATGCGATGGCGGCCTATGACAGCCTGCGCGCCCGCCAGCGGGCCGACCGCGAACTGGCCCGCTCGCGCCAGCGGGTCTCGGAGCTGGCCCAGCACCTGCAGACGAGCATTGAGATGGAGCGGGCCGCGATCGCCCGGGAAATCCACGACGACGTGGGCGGCTCGCTCAGCGCGGTCAAGTTCGACCTGGCCTGGATGGCCCGCCAGCACGGCGTCAGCCCGGAGCTGCGCCAGCGCATCGACAGCGCGATGGAGACCGTCACCCATGCGCTGGAGGCCAGCCAGCGCATCATGCACAACCTGCGCCCGGCCATCCTGGAGCAGGGGCTGGTGGCGGCCCTGCAGTGGATGGCCAGCCGTTTCGAGCGGCGCACCGGCATTGCCTGCGTCTTCCGCACCAACCTGGACAACCAGGCCACGCTGCCGGCTGGCGTGCCGCTGGTGGCCTACCGGGCGGCCCAGGAGGCGATGACCAATATCAACAAGCATGCCCAGGCCACGCGGGTCAGCATTGACCTGTCGCTGGCGGCGGGGGTGCTGTCGCTGGAAGTGAGCGACAACGGCCGCGGCCTGACGGCAGAGGACCTGACCAAGGCGCGCAGCTTCGGCATCCGCGGCCTGCACGAGCGGGCTTCCACCGTCGGCGGCTGGGTCGATCTTTCCAGTGGCCCCGCAGGCACGACGCTGATACTCTCGATTCCCTTGGAAGAAGGCAGTACGGCCGAGGACGACGACGGGCAGGCAGCCAGCCCGATGGACGAAGCGTCCCACGATCCGTCCGCCTGGGGAGAATCATGACCCGTGTGATCATCTGCGACGACCATGCCCTGATCCGGCGCGGCATCCGGGACACGCTGGCCGACGCCACCGACATCGAAGTCGTCGGCGAGGCGGGCGAGTATGGCGAGCTGCGTGCCCTGATGCGCCAGCACAGCTGCGAGGTGCTGGTGCTGGACATCAACATGCCCGGCCGCAGCGGCCTGGACGTGCTGCATGTGCTCAAGGACGAGGGCAACCCGGTCAAGGTGCTGGTGGTCAGCATGTACCCGGAAGACCAGTACGCGCTGCGGGCGCTGAAGGCCGGCGCCCATGGCTATGTCAACAAGGGCGGCGACCCGGCGGTGCTGCTGCAGGCCGTGCGCACCGTGGCCCAGGGCCGCAAGTACATCACCCCGGAGATCGCCCAGCTGCTGGCCGAGAACATCGGCAAGGACCAGGAGAGCGAGGCGCCACACGAGAAGCTCTCCGACCGCGAGCTGCAGACCCTGGTGATGATCGCCAGCGGCAAGCGGCTGTCGGACATCGCCACCGAGCTGACCTTGTCGCCCAAGACGGTCAGCGTCTACCGGGCCCGGGTGCTGGAAAAGCTGGGCCTGGCCAACAACTCCGAGCTCACCGTCTACGCGATCCGCAACGGCCTGGTGGGCGAGTGAGCCGCCGAAGGTTCAGCAGGGGGTGAACGGCGCCTGGTAGAGCCAGACCGGCTTGCCGGCCACGGTCTCCAGGCGGGCCTGCGGGCGCAGTTCCGTGGCTTCGAATTCCAGGCTGACCAGCCAGGCCCCGGGCTTCAGCTCCTGGCGGGCCTTCGCAACGGCGCGCGGCATGCTTTCCGGGCGCTGGAACAGATAGACCATCTCGTAGGCTGACCAATCCTCGGCCCAGATGTCGCCGCGGCGCACCCGGGCGAAGGGGCAGCGCAGGCGGCACAGCGTGGCCAGCGGGGCACTCCATTCGAGGCCCGTGAGGCAGGCAGCCGGGTAGACCTGGTGCAGCGCGCGCAGGCCGTGGCCCAGGCCGCAGCCGGCCTCCAGCACCCGGGCGCCTTCGGGCAGCGGGGCGGCCTCGGCCAGGCCGGCCAGCGCGGTCGACGGGGTGGGGAACAGCGGCGCGTCGCGCCAGCTGCGCAGCGGGTAGAGCAGCAGCAGCACCGCCAGCGGGGCCAGCCAGGCCCAGGCGGGCAGGGCGTTCTGCTGCAGGGCCAGGAAGGACAGCGGGAAGCCGGCCAGCACGATCAGCCGGCGCCAGCGGTGCGACAGGCGCCAGGCCGGCCAGGCGGTGGCCAGCGTGACGAGCATGAAGGCCCAGGGCAGCGGCAGTTCGGTGTTGCGCAACAGCAGCAGGACGACCCAGGCGGCCAGCCAGGTCAGCAGGGCGGGAAGGGGCCAGACCATGGGCCCGATTGTCCGCCGGCCGGCGCGCCCCGGAGCGCCGGAGCAGGCCGGCGTTTGCGCCTCAATCGTCGGTCTTGAGCCAGCCCAGGTTGGCCGGCTTGCGCTCGCCCCCCTTGCGGGTGCGCAGCACCGAGTGGAAGCCCTGGTGCCCACCGTTCCAGAGAGCGTTGAACAGGCCGGTCACGTCCTCGCGGGTCAGGCTGTCGGTGTCGCGGCGGAACTGCTTGACCGCGGCGGCCAGGATCTCGCGCGGCACCGCCTGGTGGGTGGCCAGCACCATCAGCATGGCGCGGTACAGGTCGTCGCCCCCCAGCTCGCACAGCTGGCGGATGCGGTCCAGGGCCTCGGCCGGCTGGGGGGACCGCTCGGGAGCCATCCAGCCCAGGTCGGTCCCAACCGGGGTCTCGGCAGAAGCGGTGAGAACGGTGGTGTCGGTGCTCATCGTTCAGGCGCCGCTGGGCGCGTCAAGAGGGGGACAGGGGCGGCAGGGGCCGCCCCGCGGGGCGTCAGAAGCCCAGGCTGGCCAGCAAGTCGTCGACCTCGCTCTGGTTCTTGACCACGTCGGCACGGCCTTCGGGGGCCACCACCGGGCCTTGCAGCACGCTGGGGTCGACCTTTTCGCGCTGTTCCGGCGGCACCACCTGCACCAGCAGCTTGACCAGGCTGTCTTCCAGGTCATTGGCCAGGGTGACGACCTTGGCGACCACCTGGCCGGTCAGGTCGTGGAAGTCCTGGGCCAGCATGATGTCCGTGAGGTGGTCGTCGATGCGGGTGGTGCTGGCCTCGACGTCCTTGACGAAGTTCATCACGGCGCCACTGGCGACGGCCCGGACCGGGTCGGCGACCAACGCATCGGCCAGCGCCTGGGTGGCGGCGCTGATGTGGGCGTGCTCACCCTTGGCCTGGTCGACCGAGTTGAGCACCTTGTTGGCGGCGTCGGCGGTCTTGTTGGCGATGTAGGTCAGGCGGCTGCGCGCGTCGGGCAGGCCGTCGGCGGCGTTCTGGAGCTTGGGCATCACGCCCAGCTGCTGCATGGTGTCGTGCAACAGGCGGGTGATGCTGCCGAGCTGCTGGAACACCTCGGGGGAGACCATCAGGGGTTCGGTGGGTGTCAGGCCCGCCAGATCTTCCATTTTCATGACTGGATCTCTCTGCTGTTGCGGGGAAGGCGGGATCAGGCGGTGGCCGTGAGCTTCTGCATGATCTTCTGGACCTTCTCCTCCAGCGTGGCCTTGGTGAAGGGCTTGACGATGTAGCCGGCGGCGCCGCTCTGGGCGGCCAGCACGATGTCTTCCTTGCGGGCCTCGGCGGTCACCATCAGCACCGGCAGGTGCTTGAGGCTGTCGTCGGCCTTGATGGCTTTGAGCAGGTCAAAGCCATTCATGTTGGGCATGTTGATGTCGCTGACCACAAAGTCGAACTTGGCGCCCTTGAGCATGCTCAGGGCCACCTGGCCGTCTTCGGCTTCTTCGACGTTGTTGCAGCCCATTTCCTTGAGCAGCCCGCGGACGATCCGCCGCATGGTCGAGAAGTCGTCAACGACAAGAAATTTGAGATCGGTGGGGTTGCTCATGTCAGTCCTCTTACGGTCTTGAGAGCTTATCGGTCGGTGGACGACGGAGTTGAGGGCTGCTTGCCCTCGGGGCTGGAATCGGTGGCCGGCACGGGCTCGGGGGCGGTCTTGAAGACCCGGTCTTCGGCCTCGCGGTTCATCACGATGATCGAGATGCGCCGGTTGGCCGGGTCGTGCGGGTCCTTGGGGTTGAAGAGCTGGCTCGACGCCAGCCCCTGCACCCGCAGAATGCGGTTTTCCCCCAGGCCGCCGGCGATCAGCTCGCGCCGGGAGGCATTGGCCCGGTCGGCTGAGAGCTCCCAGTTGCTGTAGCCCAGGCCGCCGCCGGAGAAGGGGGTGGCGTCGGTGTGGCCTTCCAGCGTCAGCATGTTGGGCACGCCGGAGAGCACCTCGCCGATCGAGCGCAGCAGGTCGCGCATGTAGGGTTTGACCACCGCGCTGCCGGAGTCGAACATCGGCCGGTTCTGGGCGTCCACGATCTGGATGCGCAGGCCGTCGCGGGTCATGTCCAGCTTGAGCTGCGAGCTCAGCGCCTTGAATTTCTCGCTGGCGGCGATCCGGTCCTGCAGCGTGTTCTGCAGTTCCTGCAGCTTGGCGGCCTCGGCCCGGGCCTGCTCGGCCTTCAGGGCCTGCAGGTTGAAGGTGCGTTTGGGCGCCTCGACCGCGCCGCGCTTGACCTGGCCGGCGGTGCGGGTCAGGTCCTGACCGCCGCCCTTGATGACGGACGAGGAATCCCCCGAGCCGGAGCCGCCGCTCATGGCCACCTTGAGCGGGGAATTGAAATAGTCCTGCAGGCCCTTGCGGTCGCCTTCGGTGGTGGAGCCCAGCAGCCACATCAGCAGGAAGAAGGCCATCATCGCGGTCACGAAGTCGGCGTAGGCAATCTTCCACGCGCCCCCGTGGGCGCCGTGGCCGCCTTTCTTGATCCGTTTGACGATGATGGGCTGGAGTTTCTTGGCGTCACCGGCCATGGCCTGGTTCCTCGACTGATCCGTCTACCGTGCGGGGTGGGCTCACTTCTTCTTGACGTGGCCTTCCAGCTCGGCAAAGCTGGGGCGCTCGGTCGAATACAGCACCTTGCGGCCGAATTCAATGGCGGTCTGCGGGGCGTAGCCCTGCATCGAGGCCAGCAGCGTGGTCTTGATGCACTGCAGCTCCTTGCCGTCCTCGTCGATCTTCTGCTCCAGCATGCCGGCCAGTGGCTCGGCAAAGCCATAGGCCAGGAAGATGCCGAGGAACGTGCCCACCAGGGCGGAGCCGATCATGCCGCCCAGCACCGCTGGCGGCTGGCCCACCGAGCCCATGGTGTTCACCACCCCCAGCACGGCGGCCACGATCCCGAAGGCGGGCAGCGCGCCCGCCAGGCGGGCCAGGGCGGCGGCCGGGGCATAGGCCTCGTGGTGGTGGGTTTCCAGCTCGCTGTCCATCAGCGATTCGATCTCGTGGGCGTTCAGGTTGCCCGAGACCATCATGCGCAGGTAGTCGGTGATGAACTCGGTGACGTGGTGGTCGTTGCCCACCACCGGGAATTTCTGGAACAGTGGTGAGCTGTGCGGGTCCTCGACATCCTTTTCGATGGACATCAGGCCTTCCTTGCGCGCCTTCTGCAGGATTTCATAGAGCAGGGCCAGCAGCTCCATCGCGCGGGTCTTGCTGTACTTGCTGCCCTTGAAGCAGGTGCCCAGGCCCTTCATCGTGGCCTTGATCACCTTCATCTGGTTGGTCGCCAGGAAGGCGCCCAGCGCCGCACCGAAGATGGTGATCATCTCGAAGGGCAGGGCATGCAGGATCACCTCGATGTTGCCGCCGTGCGCGATGAACACGCCGAAGACGCAACCCAGTGCGAGGAGCCAGCCGACGATGATGAACATGGTGGAGGAATCCGAGGCTCAGAAGGGGCGGAGCACAGGCGCTCCTTTCACTTCATATCGGATGCAAGCATCGCTCGCTTGAGCCATTTGGAAAGCCGGAAAAAAGTGGGAAAAGCGGGAGGGCGGACTGGCCCTGTGCACTCACCCGCCGGGCTTCAGCGTTGGCGCGGGCTGTGGATGTTGCGGACGAAGGCAACGGGCTTGCCCTTTTCGATCACAACCACGCTGTCATAAAAGTGAATTCCCTGTGCGCGACCAAATCGGTTGACCAGCTCGTTCGGAACGTGGGGTCCTTCAGGGGTCGGCCCGAATCCGATCGCATGGTTTGTGTGGTGTGCGTGAAGGACATCGACGATAGACTTGGAGAATTCGATGAAGCTGTTGGGATTCTTGTAGCCACCATCGCGCACGCGTACACCGTGGTAATACGAAGTGTGCGTGTCTTCACACCAGTAGATGCCGCCGTCCTTCAGCAGGCCGTAGGTGGCCAGCAAGGTCGTGATCTGGTGCGGGTTGTCGTGAGAGCCGTCGTCGATGATGATGTCGAAGGTGTTTTCCTGCCCCTGAAAGGTGGTCTCCCAGAAACTAGGGTCACCTTGGTCGCCAATGGACAGCTTGAGGTAATCCGTTTCACGGCATTGCGGCGTGATATCGACGCCATGGACCAGCGTTCCTTCGCCGAAGAAGTTTCGCCACATCTCAGCGCTGCCACCGTACTGCACGCCAATTTCCAGAATCCTGGGTGAGCGACCGACGAAATTTCCGAAATGTCGCTCGTACAACGGAAAGTAGTGCTCGAACTTGTCGCACGGTAGTTGCAAGGATGCGAATACTTCTTTGATCATGTCGGGCTCGCGATGGGTTGCCAGAAATCGAAGCCAAGCGAATTCTTGATGGGGTCTTCGCCTGGCAAGCTGGAGAAGACTGTGTCTGGGCGGCGGGCGTGTTGGCGCTTGACGAGATTGGCAAAGTTGCAGTTCTCGTTACTGATGTCGTCTACGCCAATCTGGCTTCTGAGTCGGGCCAGCTCTTCCTTGAGCATCGGAGCATGCTGGTGCAGCCAGCCGAAGAGGCCCGAGCTGGCCTTGATGAAGGCATGCACCATCTCTTCGGTGATTTCTGCGCTGAGCACGGCAAAGTAGTCACTGATCAAGCGGTGTTGTGCGCGGATCAGATCAAGGGCCTCGCCCTCAAATTCCAACGGGTCTCGGATCGGATAGAAGCCGTATGCTGTCTTCTTCATGTCCAACACCATGCCTTCCGGCAGGTAGTTGAGCTCTTCCAGAATGAAATTTGGAATGAAATCTTCGGTGTTGAAAGCACTCTTGACTTGAATTAAATCGGCTGGTGAAAACAGGCCGTAGTGCTTTGACATCCGTGCCGCGTAGGCGCCGTCTGATACTTTTTGTGCCAGGAATATATTCGGCTCGCTGTGGGGGCGAATTCTCTGGAAGAGGGCCGAAATGGAGGTGCCGGTTCCGCACAGATCGACGATCATCGACCGACTTGTAAAGCTGCTTCGGCAGTAATCAAGATAGTCTTCCGAATCGCGGGTGCGGGCGATGCGCGAGGTGTACCAGTATTCAGTGTTGATGGCGGCCGTGCGCTGCAGCTTGCCAGCCAAAGTGGTGAAAGCTGTCTGGAGATTTCGCCCGTCGCGCGAGGAGAAGAAGATCTTGTCGGTGTCAGCGTTGATGGCTTCCGAGAGAATGGCCAGGCTGCTCAAGAGGAGGAACGGTACGTTGACGTTCATCTGCAGGGTGTAGAGCCAGTCCGGAACGCCCTTGCGGCTGACCCGCAACCGGGCCGCCCGCATCGCTGTGGCAAATTCGGTCGCTCCCAGCCCGATCAGCACAGTCTCTACCTCTGTAGGGGCCGACAGGCCGGTGTGGCGGGCGCGCATGCCCGCCTGGCGCGCATTCTGGATGTCACTGACGGTGTTGTCGCCCATGTGGATGCACTGGACACCGTGTTCGCTCAAGGTCTGCCACAGCTCCCCGGTCGACTTGCCATGTGATCCGATCAGGATCGGAAGGTCTTGCAGGATCCCGGCGGCCCTCAGCATTTCGCGAATGACCTCCCGGGGGAGGTACATGTCCGTGATGAGGATGGACTCGTTGGTGAGCTGTTCGATGTTGTCAACGATGGGGATGACGTTCTCTAGCTCGATCTGGACTTCCAGCTGTAGCAGGGCCTCGGTTTCCGCCTCGGACAGATGCAGTCGCTTCTGCAACTCAAGGTAGATATCGCTCAACTGGTAGCCCCCGACAGCCACCGCGCGCTCGGCCGCGATCCGGTGGGCTTTGAAGCCCTGAACACCGCTGCGGCGTTCGACCGCCTCAAAGATGTCGGTGGCGTGCACGCACCTTCTGGCGATCAGGGTGTCGAAGATGTCGTAGCTGTGGATAGGCGTGCGGCGCATAGGGGTCTCGGGTTCAAGTGGATGACGGCCAGGGCCGCATTGGCGGAAGGCTCCTTCTGAAAGGGACTCTAAGCCGCGGTGGACGCCTAGATCACCGGGATAAGTGGGGTGCTTGCACTGCATCTCCTGCCTCCGAACGAAAAAAAACGGACCCGTTGGGTCCGTTGGAAGGCACGCTTGGATGGTGCCAGGAGGAGGAAGCGACATGAAATTTCCACGGGATCCGAGCGCTGCCAGCGCAGAGGCCGACGAAGCCCGGCTTGTCACCCTGGCCCGTGAATCATCAAGGCCGGGGCGGTCATTGAAGCTTAGTGAGCGCTCGCCAGGTTGCTGTCGCGCTCGGCGGCGCTGGGCATCTGCAGGGCGCCGGCCTGGCGACCCTTGCCGGCGCGGGCGGGCGGGTTGCACAGACCGCACACATAGTGGCGGGCGATCTCGTGCGGATGGGTGACGTAGTGGCCGCCGCAGTGGGTGCACTTGGTCATGGTCAGCATGCCGTTGTCGACGAACTTGACCAAGCGCCAGGCGCGGGTCACCGACAGCAGGGGTTCCAGGCCCTGGGCAGCGGTCTGCTCCAGGTACAGCTGGTAGGCCTTGATCACCGCGTCGATGTCCTCCATCTCGGAGGTCTTGTTCAGGTACTCGTGGATGTTCAGGAACAGGCTGGCGTGGATGTTGGGCTGCCAGGTCATGAACCAGTCGGTGGAGAACGGCAGCTGGCCCTTGGACGGGCTCTTGCCCGACACCTCCTTGTACAGGCGCAGCAGGCGCTCGTACGACAGATCGGTCTCCGACTCCAGCACCTGCAGGCGGGCGCCCAGGTGGATCAGGGTGACGGCACGTTCGATCTGCTTGGCTTCGGTGAGGATGCTCTTGGTGCGGGCCATGGTGTGTTCTCCGTCCTGGTCTTTAGGGGTCTGGGCGCAGCCTGGAATCAGGCGGCTTCCTGGTGGCGGCCGGCCATCAGGATGGAGGCATGCAGGCGGCTGACGCTGTCGTTGGCCGAGGACTTGCCGTGGTTGGTCAGCAGGCCCCAGACCAGGTCGTCGTCCATGCGGAAGCGGCACAGCAGCGTGTTGCTGGTGGCGATCTTCATCATCTGGGCCGGGGTCAGCGTGTTGATCAGGTTGGCGGTCTCTTCCGACACCCCCAGGCGGAACAGAGCCTGTTCGCGGTCGGCGCGGATCAGGCTTTGCGCCAGCATCAGGTAGGACAGGTTGGCTTCGCGGATCTCGGCGAGGATCTGGGTCGTTTCCATGGTGCGGCTCCTGGGGGTGTGGGGTTGCGCGTTTGTTTCGCGTTGGAATGAACTGTAAGGAGACGAACTGGACGGCAACATCGGGTCACTTCCAGAACTGGAGTCCCGGTTTTTCCGGCAAGCGTGTCAGACAAATTCCTACAAGAGATGGGTGGGGGGACGAGGACCGCGAATGACGGACGCGTCAAAGGAGGAGATGCGGAGGGCCCGGGCCCTCCGCGGTGGCTGTCCTGGTGGGAGGGAGAGAGGTGAGGCGGTGGCCGCTCAGGCAGCGGCCTGAGTGCCCAGCTGCAGAGTCTGCAGGGGATGGCTCAGCCATGCAGGGGCTGGGTCCTGCCAGGGAGTCGGCTGGACGGCCTGGGCCACCAGCAGTCGCAGGACCGCCTCTACGCGCTCGGGGCGGACGGTGCTGGAGGGGGCCAGGACGATGGCCCCCTGACGCTCTGCGCGATAGCTGGCCAGGGCGCGGTAGCTCATCGTACCCATCAGGTCGGGCAACCATCCGCTGGTTTGCCAAGCGGTCAGTTCAGCCTCGAGGGCAGCGGCATCGCGCGCCCGATCGGGCCACCACACGATGGCCCCGACACGTCCAGGACTCACCAATGGTGCCATGGCCAAGCAGACCTCGTGGGGCAACTCCGGTGCTAGCAGCAGGTCGGCTTGCGGGGCCGTGCCGGTCTTCTGCAGGGTGTCCTGGATGTCCAGATCGGGGGCCACCTGGGCCAGTGCTTGGGCCCAACGGGTGTCGCCTGCCACCAGCAGGGCGCGGTGCGCCTGCCGGGCCTGCAGCAGGTCTAGTGCAGGGGCCAAGTCCAGGGCTCGGCCGTCGCCACGCAGTGCAGAGGCTGCGGCAGCCTCGCCGCTTGCCCAGGCCAGGGCAATCTTGGCCAGGGCGCTGGTACGGGCCAGATTGAGGTACTTCAGCGTACCGTAGCGGGCCGGGGCGGGGTCTAGCACCACGTCCGCAGCCGGGTGGTGGGCACCGGGAGCTTGTGCATAGACCAGGGCCACCTGACAGAGCGTCTCGGCCGACAAGCCATGGCCATGGACGATGCGCTCGTACAGCTGTTGCCATTGGAATCCCGCGCCGGGCTGGAGGTGGTGCCGGTTCTTGGCCAAGTAGGCGTGCCAGCCGATCACCACTTTGGCATTGAGCTGCTCGACGCTGCGTACTGGCAGGTGGATCAGCGCGGCGCCCTGGAGCGTCACGGTTGGCACGGCGGTTGCCGGTTCCAGGTGGATCTGGTGGTTGCCTTGCTCAATGGTGAGGTGGCGGTCATCGGCTGGGTTGCGCCGGATCACTGCCTTGTAATAGGTGGGGGTTTCGCTGCGCCGGCGGTATGGCAGGGCGCCCAGGGGGTCACTCAACAGCTGGCGGGCATCGGGCGTCTCATTGGGGGCCGGCACATGGGTGCGCCAGGGCAGCAGGGCGGTGGCACCCAACGGAAGGGGGGCCAGGGCGCACTCCAAGGCAGTTCGGCTAGACGCCAGCAGAAACTCGTCAGCATCCAGCAGGTACACCAGCTCTGGTTCGAAGATGGGGGCCACCTGGCGGTAAACCTGGGTCATCTTCTCCGATTGGAAGTAGCCGAACACCGGGTCGTCAACGATCAGCAGTGGCAGGCCCTCACGTTGCAGTGCCCGCAGAATGTCGCGGGTGCCATCGCTGCTGGCGTTGTCGATCACCACCATCAGGTCCACAAAAGCCAGGTTGTGGCGCACCATGGCTTCGATGATGTCCGCTTCGTTTTTCACCATGGCGATGGCCATGGCGTTCATCGGGGTCGCAGACTGTTGCGCAACAGGCATCGCGGGGTCTCAGTAGGTCAGGGCATCGGAAGGAAGGTCGGCCGCGGGTGCTGCTCCGGCGTTTGGATCCTTCGGCAGCAGGTCGTCGGCCAGGCCGCCGAAGTCGGCGCGCATGGCGCGGGCCACCGTCCGTTCACGCGGGCTGGTGGCGATCTTGCGCAGGCTGACCTGCATGAAGGCGGCCTTGTCCTTGGCGCAGGGCTGCAGCTGAAGATCCAGCCAGGCGGAGCGGGCGATCTCGAAGCGGTGCTCGAACCAGCCCAGGTACCAGAACCAGTCGGTGTAGTAGATCCAGGAGTTCTCGTTGAGTGCGCGCAGGTGGGTCGGGTCCTGCCAGGCGGTCAGGGCCTTTTCGTAGGGCACCTCGATCTGGAATTCGCCGCCCTCCTTGAGCAGGGTGAGCACCTGGGTCATCAGCTGGGGCAGGTCGGGCACATGCTCCAGCACGTTGTTGGCGTAGACCAGTTCCAGGCTGCCGGGCTCCAGACGCACTTCGCCGCCCCGGCAGGTGGGCGCCTGCAGCGGGAAGGCCTGCGGCTGACCCAGGTCCAACACCAGATCGGGCTGGGCACGTTCCAGGATGTCCACATTCAGCCAGCCGGGCTTGTAGTCCTTGCCCGAGCCCAGGTTCATCCGGGTGGGGCGCCAGGGGCCGGGGGGGCGGGTGCCGGCGTGGGCCTGCTGGAAGCCGGCGGCGAAGGCCAGCAGGTCGGCGTAGTCCTCCAGCGGGTCGAAGGCCTGGAAGGCGGCCAGACGCTGGCGGGCGTCCTCGAAGAACGCCGGCGTGCCGAACTGGGTGCGGAAGAAGTGTTCCAGCGCGCTGTCTTCCAGCCAGAGCACGGCGGGCTCGAAGGCCGCGGGCGGCCGGGCCTGTGGCGCACGCTCGGAGATGACCGGCGTGCCCAGCGAGAGGCAGTGGAAGGCCCGGGCCTGCTCGAAGCGGCTGGTCTCGTAGAAGTGGCAGTTGATCACTGCCTTGGCCTGGCGCACGAACTGGTCGCGTTCCTCGCCATAGAGCGGGTGGTCGAAGCTGGAGACCGACCAGCCGCAGGCCTCGATGCGGTCCAGAAAGGCCTGGCGGCGCGGGTTCATGCTGCCGAAGAACAGCAGATCAATGGGCCGCTCTTCCAGCGGCAGGTCGTCGTCGTGCGGCAGGTAGGGAGCGAACTGGAACGGCACCAGGGGTACATCGGTCGGATCGACGGCGTACATCGCCACATTGCTGGCGTCGTAGTCCACCACCGCCGATTGGCGCAGCAGCTGCAGGTAGTCTTCGCCGACCCGGGCTCCGCCATGGCCGAGCTGCTCCAGGTTCACGAAGATGCAGGCGTGGCGGCGCGTCCATTCGCCCGGAAAGCCCAGGTGGGCGCCGAACACGAAGTTCACCGCGTCTTCCCGCAGGCGGTTCTTGCCGATGCTCACCTGCGCGCCCAGGCGCTGGAACTGGAAGCGGAAGTAGCGGGCCTGGTCCAGGAATCCCAACGAGTGAAGGTAGCCCGCGGGTTGCATGATGGCCAAGTGGATCGCAGGCAGCTGCATGATGGTTCCTTGTGTGCGGCGTGGGGCGGCGCGTGTTGTCGTGGGCAATCTAGCCCGCAGCGTTCGGGGTGCTGGGGAGATGAGCAAGGGGGTTGGACCCCATCTTTGTGGAGGGGCAGTCGTTGGCGGCGATGCAGCGACTGTCGGCCAGCAGGTGGTCGGGCGGCAGGCCCGCCTGCTGGCGCTCGAACATGCGCACCAGCAGCGCCTCGTAGTCGCGGGCGTAGCGGTCGGTGTCGAACAGCGGCAGCTGCAGGCGCTGTTCGCCAAGCTGTTGCTTGAGGTGGGCCAGCACGGCGGGGTCGTTGGCCAGGGCCGCGCCCAGCGCCACGTAGTCCTCTTCGCTGGCGCAGGCCAGGTCGGGCAGGCCGCAGGCGGTGACCAGGCTGCCGGCCACCCGGGAGGCGAAGGTCGGGCCGGGCACGGTCAGCACCGGTACCGCTGCCCACAGCGCTTCGCTGGCGGTGGTGTGGGCATTGCAGGGCCAGGTGTCCAGGAACAGGTCGGCGGCCTGCAACCGGGCCAGGTGTTCTTCCAGGGTCAGCTTGGGGGCCCAGAACACCCGTTCCGGGCCGATGCCGCGGGCCGCCAGTTCGCGGCCGAGATTGGCCTGCGCGTGCGGATTCCAGGCCAGCATCCACAGCACGGCCTGCGGGGCCTGGGCCAGGATGGCCGCCCACAGGTCCAGCATGTGGGGCGACATCTTGTAGGTCTGGTTGAAGCAGCACAGCACCACCGCGTCCTGCGGCAGGCCCAGCGTGGCCCGGTCGGGGCAGGGCGGCAGGGGCCGCTCGCGGTCGTTGGGCTGGTAGCTCCAGGGCAGCTGGGCCAGGTGCTCGCTGTACTGGGCGGCGTGGGCCAGCGGCGTCACCACCGGGTCGCCGATCAGGTAGTCGATGAAGTCAGCGCCGGTGGTGGCGGGGTAGCCCAGGAAGGCCACCTGCACCGGGGCTGGCCGGAAGGCCAGCAGCTCGAAGCGGCTGTCGCGGGTGTGGCCCTTCAGGTCGATGGCGATGTCGATGGCGTCGGCGCGCATGCGCTCGGCCACCTCGCGGTTGCTGAGGTGGGTCACATCGACGAAATGGTCGCAGGCAGCCTGCACCCGCTGGCGCAGCACGGAGCCATCGTTCGGGCTGTGCGAGTACAGGCTGACCTCGAAGCGCTCGGCGTCGTGGCGCTCCAGCAGCTCGGCCATCAGCACCGAGGTGGCGTGGTGGCAGAAATCGGCCGACAGATAGCCCACCCGGATGCGCCCGGCAGGGCGGGGGGGCGCCGGGGGCAGCGGCTGGACGCCCTGGGACAGGCCGGCCGAGCGCAGCGCGCCCATGCGGCGCTGCTGCTCCGGGGTGGATTCCACCGCCAGCAGCGCAAAGGGGGAGAACAGCCCGCCGGTGCGCAGGTCGGCATGGTCGAGCGAGTTCAGCAGGTCGGCCGTGTCCTGGGCCACACGGCGCCAGTCGCAGCTCTGCCGGCCCTCATGCACCAGCAGCGACAGTGCGAAGGTGCGGGTGTCGCCCTGGTCCAGCGTGACGGCGGTGCGGAAGCACTCGGCGGCTTCCTGGTGCATGCCCAGGTCCTTGAAGCACAGC
The DNA here is from genome assembly GCA_041915165.1 of Ideonella sp. Classification (GTDB taxonomy): domain Bacteria; phylum Pseudomonadota; class Gammaproteobacteria; order Burkholderiales; family Burkholderiaceae_C; genus Ideonella. The sequence continues at coordinate 3,316 of JAYSCA010000009.1, read as the reverse complement.
CCCAGCCGGTAGTGCACCAGGGCGTTGTCCACTTTCAGCGCCAGGGACTGGAAGAAGACCTCGATGGCCCGGTGCATCTGCTTGGTGACAAACAGCGTGTTGGCATGGGCGTTGAGGAAGTCGGCATCGCGGGGGGCGTCGGCCGGGAAGGCCTCGAAGACCGCGACCGCCTCGTTGGCCCGCTGCTGGCGCATCAGACATTCGGCCACCATGCGCGCGGTCAGCGCGTTGCCGGGCTCCAGGGCCAGAGCCCGGCGGGCCGCCTCGGTGGCGGCGGGCAGATCGTCCAGGGCCAGCTGGGCCCGGGCCAGATTCAGCCACATCAGGGTGTCCCGGGGGGACTGCCGGGCGCCCTGGCCGAAGGCTTCGGCGGCCTGCTGCCATTGCTGGGCTTTCAGGGCGTCGACCCCGGATTGCCAATGGCGGCGCGCGGCGGGATGCAGGGTGTTCATGGTCGCTCACTCTAGGCAAGCGGGCGCCGGGGCAGGGCGGGAAAAGCGCGCCGAAGCGCGCCTATCTCTGAACGGCCAGATGCCGGTAGCGGGCGGCGTCGGTCGGCTGGCCCGCCAGGTCATACAGCAGGGCCAGGTTGTGGGCCGCCAGATGGCTGCCGCGCCCGCGCACCGCGCCCTCCAGCTCGGGGTGCTCCCCCAGGGCCAGGCAGCTTTGCCAGGCGTCTTCCATCATGGGCAGCAGCTGCGGCGCCAGCGTGGGTTGCTCGGTGGCCCAGTCCAGCAGCAGATCGCCGAGCACGAAGAAGAAGTCTGGCGAATGGCGCCACCGGGGCAGCTCGGCCTGGGCGCGCGCCAGGGCCTCGGCGTGGCGGCCGCAGGCTTTCAGGGCATGCAGCTCGCGCACCGTGAGGTCGTGCAGCCAGGCCGGGGCCTGCTGGGCGGGCAGCAGGCCGCGGGCCCGGGCGAAGTCGTCCACCGCCGCGGCCCATTGGCCATAAGCGTCGTGGTTCTTGCCACTTTGATACCAGAGGTAGGCGTCATCCGGATGTTCGCGCAGGCTGGCGGCGATCAAGGCGGCGTTGCGCCCGGCTTTGGCCTGCAGCGCGGCGTCGGTGTAGCCGCTGTGGCCCAGGCGCACCGGCAGGCGGCGCAGCGGCCGGTCGTGCTGGGGCTGTTCATGGATGCGTCCGGCGTAGCGCACCGGGCCCGGCAGCACCCGGCTGAGCGCGCTGGGCGCGCGGGGGCCCTGCCCATCGCCCTGTTGGCTGTCCACCTCGATCACGCCCACGAAGTCGGGGGCCTGCTGCCGCAGCGCGGCCAGCGCCGGGCCGCCGTCTTCCAGCCATTCGTCGGCGTCGACCACGACATGCCAGTCGGCCTGGGCGTGATCCAGGGCCTGGTTGCGGGCGGCGGCGAAGTCATCCCCCCAGTGCATCTGAAAGACCTCGGCGCCGGCGGCGCGGGCCCGGGCCAAGGTGTCGTCACGGGAGCCGGTGTCCAGCACGACCAGCCGGTCCACCCAGGGCCGCAGGCTGTCCAGGGCGCGACCGATGCGCGGCGCCTCGTCGCGGGCAATCATCACCACGGCGACCTGCCAGGGGCCGCGGGAGAGGGGGGGCTCGGCACACATGGCGCGAACTGTAGGTCTGCAGTGGGCGTTGGAAGGGCCGATAAGACGGGGCAGAGCCTTCCTGTTGGGTTGAACTTTTCCGGCCTGCCGCCGGGAGTTCGGTTCGGCTGGAAGTGATCGATGGAAAAGCCGGGAAAAAAGTTCTCAAGTCCGGCGATCAAGGTTCCGAAATCCATGGCACGGCCCCGGCGCTTCTCAACCAGGCGGGGCGCCAACCGAGAGCCCGACCGGCTCACATCTGCCGACTGCAGGAGTATTGAAATGGGTCAGACCATCAACACCAACATCGTTTCCCTGAACGCTCAGCGCAACCTGAACACTTCGCAGGCGTCGCTGGCGACCTCGATGCAGCGCCTGTCCTCGGGTCTGCGCATCAACTCGGCCAAGGACGACGCGGCCGGCCTGGCGATCGCCGAGCGCATGAACGCCCAGGTCAAGGGCATGAACGTGGCGATCCGCAACGCCAACGACGGCATCTCGATGGCGCAAACCGCCGAAGGCGCGCTGTCCAAGGTGGGCGATTCGCTGCAACGCATGCGTGAACTGGCGGTGCAAGCCCGGAACTCGACCAACTCCAGCTCGGACAAGGACTCGCTGAACAAGGAGTTCTCGCAGCTGCAGAGCGAAATCACCCGGGTGCTCAGCGGCACCAGCTTCAACGGCAAGCACATGCTGGGGTTGGATGCCGGTGCCATGCTGTTCCAGGTCGGTGCCAACACCACGGCCGACGACGCCATCACCGTCACCACGACCAACATGAACAGCGCCACTGACATCACGACGGTGACGGCCTCCACGGCCAGCATCGGCTCGAATGCGGACGCTGCCGCGATCAAGACGGTGATCGACAACCTGGACACTGCGATCAACACGGTCAACGACCAGCGTGCGACCTTCGGTGCGACCCAGAGCCGCTTCGACGCGGTGATCTCCAACCTGCAGCAGTCGGTGGAGAACCAGTCGGCCGCCCGCGGCCGGATCATGGACGCCGACTTCGCGACGGAAACCGCGAACATGAGCCGCGCCCAGATCCTGCAGCAGGCCGGCACGGCGATGGTGGCCCAGGCCAACCAGATGCCCAACAACGTTCTGTCCTTGCTTCGATGATCCTGCGGCGAACTCCGAAAGGGGCTCGCCGCTGAGGGAACGGCAGGCTGGCTCCGGTTGAGGCCCCTGGCATTGGCCAGGGCCTCAACAGGCTGTGCAAATTCTTCTCAAGTTCTCTGAAGGCCTCCCCGATAACCTTCTCAACAGGACGTGCAAAGCAGGTTCTGGGTCCGGTGAGATGGCCAAAGTTCAGGTGAAGCCTCCAAGGCGGAACCCGATCCGAGGAGCACCGGCGCTGGGCGAAGTGATCGCGCCGGTGCTTGAACCGGAGACTTTTGGTAACCGTACAGGAGTGTCAACATGCCGCAAACCATCAACACCAACATCGTTTCGCTGAACGCGCAACGCAACCTGAACGCCTCGCAGTCGTCGCTGTCGACCTCGATGCAACGCCTGTCTTCGGGCCTGCGCATCAACTCGGCCAAGGACGACGCCGCCGGCCTGGCGATCGCCGAGCGCATGAATGCCCAGGTCCGGGGCATGAACGTGGCGATCCGCAATGCCAACGACGGCATCTCGATGGCGCAAACCGCCGAAGGCGCGCTGTCCAAGGTGGGCGATTCGCTGCAACGCATGCGTGAACTGGCGGTGCAGGCTCGGAACTCGACCAACTCCAGCTCGGACA
>JAYSCA010000008.1:0-18982 GCA_041915165.1 Ideonella sp. | reverse complement strand
TGCCCCGGTACGTCGAACCGGCTCACCGGATAGACGCGCACCTGCTCCGCGGCCGCCGCGTCCACCAGCGCGGCCTCCTGGTCCTGGCGCAAGCCTGGGAACCAGACCACCACATGCAGACCACTGGCCGCCCCCTGTACCTGCGCAGCCGCCCCCAGGTGGCGGGACAAGGCCGCCAACAAGGCCTGCTGCCGCCCACGCTGCAAGCGCCGGATGCGGCGCAGATGGCGGTCGTAGCTGCCGCTGGCGAGCAGTTGGGCCAGCACCTGCTGGCTCGCGCTGGCGGTGTGGCGGTCCGCCAGACGCTTGGCCGCGGCGAAAGCGGCCGCCAAGGCCGTCGGCAACACCAGGTAGCCCAGGCGCAGCTCGGGCGACAAGGTCTTGGAGAAGGTGCCGATGTGCAGCACACCGTCCGTCCCATCCAGTTCCCGCAGGCTGGGCTCGGGCCGCACCGCGTGGCGGTATTCGCCATCGTAATCATCCTCGATCACCCAGGCCCCGCACGCCTGCGCCCAGGCCAGCAGGGCCTGGCGCCGCGCCATCGGCAGAAAGCCCCCCAGCGGAAACTGGTGGGTGGGGGTGACATAGAGCGCCTGGGCGCTGGCCACCCGCTGCAGCGCCTCGGTCTGCAGGCCCTGGGCATCCACCGGGACGGGCGCCAGCACCGCCCCCGCCATCTCGAACACATGGTGGGCCATGCGGTAGCCCGGCTGTTCCACCGCCACCACATCGCCGGGGTCCAGCAAGACCCGGGCGCACAGGTCCAGCGCCTGCTGCGAGCCATTGACGATCATCAGCTGCGCCACCGCACAACGAATGCCGCGCGACCGGCTCAGGTGAACCTGCAGGGCCTGGCGCAGCGACAAATCGCCCAGCGGATCGCCGTAGGCCAGACGATCCGGTCGACGCTGCGCCACGGCGCGCTGGGCCTGACCCCAGGCCCTGGCAGGAAAGTCCAGCCCGGACAGCGGCCCGTAGACGAAGTCCAGTGCGGCAGGCGACGCCAGCGCCGGCAGGGGCAGGCCGGCCAGCCGGCCACCACCACGGGACAGCCGCCGTTTGACGGCCGTCCCGGCCCCTGCATCTGACGCCCGCCCCGCAGGCGCCACCGCGCCGTGGACGGTCTGCAGGCCATGGGCCACACGACTGACCGCGCCGGGTTGGGTGTCGATGAAGCCATCGGCGGCCAGTTGCTCGTACACCAGCGTCACCGTGGTGCGCGACACCCCCCGCTCCGCCGCCAGGCTGCGGGTGGAGGGCATTGGCATGCCAGGGGTGAAGGTGCCCTCCTCGATACGGCCCCGCAGCTCGTCATACAAGGCCCGACTCGCCCGCTGCGGCTGGGGTGTCTGCACGCTGTGTTCTCCCACCCGGCCCCAACTGGACCAGTCAAATAAGCAAGAACTGGCTATTTTCCACCAGCCAGATCGGTGACACAGTGGCTCCAGGCTTCCCACCCGCTGCACCATGTACCTGCCTGAGCATTTCGCTGAACCGTCCCCGGCCGTCCTGCACCGGCTGATCCAGGCCCATCCGCTGGGCACCCTGGTCACCCACGGTGACACCGGGCTGGATGCCAACCACCTGCCCTTTCTGCTCGATGCTGAACAGGGTGAGGCCGGCGCGCTGCTGGCGCATGTGGCCCGGGCCAACCCGCTGTGGCAGAACCTGGCCAACGGCACTCCGGTGCTGGTCATCTTCCAGGGGCCGCAGGGCTACATCTCACCCAGTTGGTACCCCGGCAAGCAGGACAGCCACCGCCGCGTGCCCACCTGGGCCTACGAGGTCGTGCATGCGCACGGCACCCTGCAGGTACACGACGATGAGAAGTTCCTGCGCGGCGTGCTGGCCCGGCTGACCCGCACCCACGAAGCCACCCAGCCCGCGCCCTGGAAGATGGGCGATGCCCCGGCCGCCTACCTCCACGAACAGCTGCAGCGCATCGTCGGCATTGAGGTGCGCATCACCCGTCTGGTGGGCAAGCGCAAACTGAACCAGAACCACGAGCGGCGCGACCGCGAGGGCGCCATCCAGGCGCTGGAGGCCCAGGAGCGGCAGGATCTGGCCCAGGCCCTGCGCAACACCCTGCCCTGAGACCGAGGCACGGAAGGCGCTCCATGTACACCGCCACCTTCACTTTTGTCCCAGGCGACTACGACGACGAGTTTCACCGCCTCGACCAGGCCATTGCCGAAGCCGCCCGCGCCATCCCGGGCTACCTGGGTGAAGAAGCCTGGGAGAACCCGTCCAACGGGGTGGTCTCCAACGTCGATTACTGGCAGACGCTGGAAGCTCTGCAGCAGCTGATGGACCACCCGGTCCACCGCGACGCCAAGGCCCGGCAAGCCCGCTGGCTGAGGGGCTACCACGTGGTGGTGGCCCAGGTGCTGCGCTCGCATGGGGACGGTGGCATCGACCACCCGCTTCAGCGCACCGCGTAACGCAACGTCTGCACCAGCATGCGGTGCAGACGGTCCACCGCATTGGAGCCCTGCGAGGCCCGGCTGCGGTAGACGGCCACCTGCATCGGCTCCAGCGGCCCCAGGCCCTGCTCCGGCCCGAGGATCTGTAGGTGTGCAGGCGCGCTGCACTGCGTCAAGGCGGCCACGGCCAGGCCGCTTTCCACCGCGGCCAGCTGGCCCGCCAGACTGGAGCTGTGGTAGACCACCTTGTAGGGCCGCCCCCGCAGGGCCAGCGACTGGATGGCGCCGCGCCGGGCCAGGCTGGCTTCTTCATACACCGCGATCGGCAGGGGCTGCCGGTTCCACACGTCGAACTTCGGCGAACCCACCCAGACCATTGGCTCATGAAAGAGCAGCGTGCCACGGCGGGCATGGTCACGCGAGACCAGGGCCAGGTCCAGTTCGCCCGCCGCCACGCGCGGAATCAGAGCGGTGGACTGCTCGCAGTTCAAGTGGATCTCGACCCCACCATGGCTCAGGGCGAAGCGCCGCAGCACCGGCGTCAGGTACTTGGCCGCGTAGTCGTCGGGCACCCCGAGCCGCACCAGGCCGGTGACGGCCTCACCCTGCAAAGCCACCCGCGCCTCGGCCTGAAGATCCAGCATGCGCCGGGCATAGCCCAGCAATACCTGCCCTTCGGGGGTAAGGCGTAGCTGACGCGGCCCCCGCACCAGCAGCGCGCAACCGGCTGCGGCCTCCAGCTTCTTGATCTGCATGCTGACGGCCGACTGCGAGCGGTGCACCTCCTGTGCCGCGCTCGACAGCGAGCCGGCATCCACCGTGGCCACGAAGGCCTTCAGCCAGTCGGTCTACAGCTCCATCTTGGATTCGATTTTCGAATGAAAGGTACGCAAATTATCCGCTTTTCAGGATGATTCCCCGAGGGCACATTGGCGCCACCATGACAGCCTTGCCCACCCCAACCACCCCGTCCCTCAACGCCGGTACCTGTCCCGCTCCAACGCCAGTCCCCGGCCCCTTGGACGCCCGTGCCATCGGCGCCATGAGCATCCTCTGCGTGCTGTGGGGCCTGCAGCAAATCTCGCTGAAAGCCGCCGCCCCCGTGGCCAGCCCCATGCTGATGGTGGCCGTGCGCTCGTTGGTGGCGCTGCTCCTGCTGTCGACGCTGATGTGGCAGCGCAGGGACCGCCCGGCCCCTCGCCATCGGCGTGCCGGGGCCCTGGTCGGCAGCCTCTTCGCGCTGGAGTTCCTGCTGGTGGCTGAAGCCCTTCGGTTCACGCAGGCCTCCCATGTGGTGGTCTTCCAGTACACCGCCCCGCTCTTCGCGGCCCTGGGGCTGCACGCCCGGTTGCCGGCCGAGCGGCTCGGGCGCCTCCAATGGGCGGGCATTGCACTGGCTTTCGGGGGCATCGCCCTGGCCTTTCTGGGGGGCCATGTCGGGCCGGGCGACGGCGCCATCGCCCAGGTGCTGCTGGGCGATGCGCTGGCCCTGATGGCCGGGGCCGCCTGGGGGGCCACCACGCTGGCGCTGCGCTGCTCCTCCCTGGCCAACGCGCCCGCCACCGAGACGCTGATGTACCAGTTGCTCGGCGCCTTCGTGCTGCTGCTGCCCATCGCCGGGCTCAGCGGGCAGTGGCGCTGGCAGCCCTCGGCCACCCTGTGGTGGCACCTGGGCTTCCAGAGCCTGGTCGTCTCCTTCGCCAGTTTCCTGGCCTGGTTCTGGCTGCTGCGGCATTACCTCGCTTCGCGCCTGGGCGTGTTTTCCTTCCTCACCCCGGTGCTCGGCGTGCTGTTGAGCGTCTGGCTGCTGGACGAGCCGCTGGAAGCCCCCTTCCTCGTCGGCAGCGTGCTGGTGCTGGCCGGCATCGGCCTGGTGAACCGCCCCCTGGGCGCCACGGGGCAGCGCCGTTTGTAGGGACGGGTCGACACAGCGGACAATCGCGCATGACCCGCACCGACACGAACGGCGCTCCCGCGCCCGCCGCCGCCTCCTTCGCCAGCCTGCCGCTGCCCCCCGCCATGCAGGCCAATTTGCAGCAGCTGGGCTATCTGGCGATGACGCCCATCCAGGCCGCCAGCCTGCCGCTGGCCCTGGCCGGCGCCGACTTGATCGCCCAGGCCAAGACCGGCAGCGGCAAGACCGCCGCCTTCACCCTGCCCCTGCTGGCCAACCTGAACCCGCGCCGCTTTGCCGTGCAGGCCCTGGTGCTGTGCCCCACCCGCGAGCTGGCCGAACAGGTGACGCAGGAGATCCGCCGCCTGGCCCGGGCCGAGGACAACATCAAGACCCTGACCCTGTGCGGGGGCGCGCCCATCCGCAACCAGCTGGCCAGCCTGGCGCACGGCGCCCACATCGTGGTGGGCACGCCCGGCCGCATCCTGGATCACCTCTCGCGCGACACGCTGGCGCTGGACGCCCTGAACACCCTGGTGCTGGACGAGGCTGACCGCATGCTGGACATGGGCTTCGCCGAGGACATCGCCCAGGTGGTGGAACGCTGCCCCAAGGCGCGCCAGACCCTGCTCTTCTCCGCCACCTACCCCGACGGGGTGGCCAAGCTGGCCGGGCGCTTCATGCGCGACCCCAAGGAGGTGAAGCTCACCGAGCGTCACGCCGAGACCAAGATCCGCCAGCAGTTCTATGAGGTGAAGGACAGCGAGCGCCTGCACGCGGTGAGCCTGCTGCTCAAGCACTTCCGCCCGGTCAGCACGCTGGCCTTCTGCAACACCAAGCAGCAGTGCCGCGACCTGGTGGCCGTGCTGCAGGCCCAGGGCTTCGTGGCGCTGGAGCTGCATGGCGACCTGGACCAGCGCGAGCGTGACCAGGTGCTGGTGCGCTTTGCCAACCGCAGCTGCAGCGTGCTGGTGGCCACCGACGTGGCCGCCCGCGGCCTGGACATCGCCCAGCTCGAGGCCGTCATCAACGTGGACATCACCCCCGACCCCGAGGTGCATGTGCACCGCGTGGGCCGCACCGGCCGGGCCGATGCCGAGGGCTGGGCCTTCAGCCTGGCCAGCATGGACGAGATGGGCAGCGTGGGCCGCATCGACGAGATGCAGGGCCGCCCCAGCGAATGGCACCCCTTGAGCGAGCTGGCCGACGCCGCCGACGCCCCGCCCCTGCTGCCCCCCATGGTGACGCTGCAGATCCTGGGTGGCCGCAAGGAAAAGATCCGCCCCGGCGACGTGCTGGGCGCGCTGACCAAGGACCTGGGCTTCGACGGCAAGAAGATCGGCAAGATCAACGTCAACGACTTCTCCACCTATGTGGCGGTGGACCGCAGCATCGCCGACGCCGCGCTGCGCGGCCTGTCGGCCGGCAAGGTCAAGGGCCGCTCGGTGAAGGTGAGGCCGCTGTGAGCGAGACGGTGAACACCCCCGCCGCGCCGGGCCGCATGGAAGACCTGGGCCTGTCGCCCCGCCTGCTGCGCGCCGCGCAGCTCCAGGGCTGGGACACCCCCACGCCCGTGCAGGCGGTCGCCATCCCGGCGGCGCTGGCCGGGCGCGACGTGCTGGCCTCGGCCCAGACCGGATCGGGCAAGACCGCCGCCTATGCCCTGCCGCTGCTGCAGCGCCTGGTGGCCCACGCCGCCATCGGCAAGCGCCGGCCCCAGGCCCTGGTGCTGGTGCCCACCCGCGAACTGGCCGCCCAGGTGGGCGAGACGCTCCAACAGCTCACCGAGCCGCTGCCAGCGCCGGTGCGCTTGAGCGTGCTGTACGGCGGCGTGTCCATCAACCCGCAGCTGATGGCGCTGCGCGGCGGCGCCGACGTGGTGGTGGCCACCCCCGGCCGCCTGCTCGACGTGCTGGACCACAACGGCCTGCGCCTGGACGACATCCACACCCTGGTGCTGGACGAGGCCGACCGCCTGCTGGACAGTGGTTTTGCCGAGGAGCTGGCCCGCGTGCTGGACACGCTGCCGCCCAAGCGCCAGAACCTGCTGTTCTCCGCCACCTTCCCGCCGGAGGTGGAGACCCTGGCCCACCAGCTGCTGCGCGACCCGCTGCGGGTGGAAATCGCCCCCGAAGCCACCGCCGCCACTGCCGATGCCGAACCCGGCGAGAGCCGGCTGACCGAGCGCGCCATCGAGGTGGACAGCACCCGCCGCACCCCGCTGCTGCGCCAGCTGATCGCCCAGGAAGGCTGGCCCCGGGTGATGGTCTTCGTGGCCACGCGCTACGCCTGCGACCATGTGGCCGACAAGCTGCGCCGCGCCGGCCTGACGGCCGAGGCCTTCCACGGCGACGCCAGCCAGGGCGCCCGCATGCGCCTGCTGGCCGCCTTCAAGGCCGGCGAGCTGCAGGTGCTGGTGGCCACCGACCTGGCCGGTCGCGGCATCGACATCGCCCAACTGCCCGTGGTGGTCAACTACGACCTGCCCCGTGCCGCGGTGGACTATGTGCACCGCATCGGCCGCACCGCCCGCGCCGGCGCCAGCGGCCTGGCCATCAGCTTCATCAGCCCCGCCACCGAGGCGCACTTCCGCCTGATCGAAAAGCGCCAAGGCCACCGCGTACCGCGCGAGCGCATCGCCGGCTTTGACGTGACCGAGACCGCCCCGGCCGGCACCGCCAGCGGCGGCATCAAGGGCAAGCGGCCGAGCAAGAAGGACAAGTTGCGGGCAGCGGCGGCTGGTTCGGGCGACTAGCCGCTCCACGATCCGACGGGCGGCTGGCGCGGCTTTTGCTGCGCTCGCTTCACACCCTGGGTTTGTCGGCTTGTCGACAGCGCGACCGTGCTGACGGCCCAGCCCCCAGGCAAGGCGAGGAGCAGCGACACCATGGCCTTTCAAACCCTGTGCAAGCAGCGCTACCTGGGCGAAGGTGAAGCCGTGCCCTTTCTACTCGACGGCCACGAGGTGCTGGTGATCTGGCCCGATGGCGGCCAGCCCCGCGCCTTCACCGGCCTGTGCCCGCATGAGCAGCAGTCGCTGGTCAACAACTCGCAATTCAACGGCCGCACCCTGACCTGCACCGTGCATGGCTGGGTGTTTGACGGCCGCAACGGTGAAGGCCTGCGGCCCGAAGGCTGCGCGCTGGACGAATACCCGCTGCGCCTGACCGACGACGGCCAGGTGGAAATTGACCTGCAAGCTCAGCGCTGACCCGCCCCTCAACGCACAGCCAGCGCCGGCACCAGCCGTTCGACCAACAGGTCGATCAGCACCCGCGTCTTCAGCGGCATGGCGCGGGCGTGCGGCCACACGGCATGGACGGCGTAACCGAAGGCCTGCGGCTCGTTGAACACCCGCACCAGGCGGCCCTGGTCCAGCGCCTCCCGCACCAGCCAGACCGGCAGCCGTGCGATGCCGGCCCCCTGGGTGGCCGCCAGGGCCGCAATCTCCAGGCTGTTGCAGCCGAAATCGAACTGGCTGGGCGGCGTGAATGCCACCGCCTGGCCCTTGGCATCCCGGAACTGCCAGGGATGTCGGCCGCTGTCGCGCACATAGCCCACAAAGCGGTGTGCGGGCGCCTGGGCAAGCAGCGCGTCCAGGCTGGCGGGCCGGCCGTGCGCGGCCAGATAGGCCGGTGAGGCAAACATGCCCATCCACTGATGTCCCAGCGCTCGGGCCGCCAGGGCCGTGCTGTCGTCCAGCGGACCGCTGCGGATGGCCAGGTCCACGCCCTCTTCCACCAGGTCCACCCGCCGATCGTTGAAAGAAGCGTCGAAGGACAACGCCGGGTACTGCGCCCCCAGCTCCAACAACAGGGGCGCCACCAGCGCCCGGCCCAGCAACTCGGGCATGGTGATGCGCAGCCGCCCGGAGGGCGTGAGCCGGCCGGCCTCCAGGGCGGCATCGGCCGCCTCCAATTCGGCCAGCGCTCGACGGCAGCGCTCGTAATAGGCCAGCCCGTCCTCGGTCAGGCTCTGGCTGCGGGTGGTGCGGTGGAACAGGCGCGTGCCCAGCCGTGCCTCCAGCCGGGCCACGCTCTTGCCCACGGCCGAACGTGTCAGCCCCAGCCGCTGCGCCGCCAGGGCAAAGTTGCCGGTCTCCACCGCCGCGACAAAGGCGTCAATGCCATTCAAGCGTTCGCTCATTGGCGCCATTGTGGCGCCATTCCTCGGAAGAAATGGCTTCACCGCCACCCCGATGGAATCAATAGCATCGCTCTCCGTTGTCTTTCCAAGGAACATCCCATGAGCGAACTGCTGCGCCAATGGCAACTCACGGCCCCTGGCCTGGAGCATCTGAGCTGCATCGAATCCCCCCTGCCCCAGCCCGGCCCCGGCCAGGTGCTGGTGCGGGTGGAGGCCGCGGCCCTGAACTACCGTGACCTGATGGTCACCACCGGCAGCTACGGCCGCGGCATGCCGCATCCGCTGGTGCCGGCGTCGGACTTTGCCGGCACGGTCGCTGCCGTGGGGGCCGGGGTGAGCCGCTGGCAAGGCGGTGAGCGGGTCATCAGCACCTTCGTCGGCGGGTGGATCGACGGCCAAGCGCCTGCTGACGTGACCATCCTCGGGGCGCCGGGGCCGGGCGGCCTGGCCTCGCACGTGCTGCTGGACGCGCAATGGCTGGTGGCCGCGCCAGCCAGTGCGTCCCCCGTGCAAGCCAGCACCCTGCCCTGCGCCGGCTTGACCGCCTGGTTCGCCTTGGTGGAACAGGGCGGGCTGCGCGCCGGCCAGACCGTGCTGGTCCACGGCACCGGCGGGGTCGCGCTGTTCGGCGTGCAGCTGGCCCGGCTGCACGGGGCGCAGGCCATCGTGGTCTCCGGCAGTGCGGACAAGCGCGAACGCGCGCTCGCGCTGGGCGCCCACCACGCCCTGGCGCGCGACAGCGACTGGCCGGCAGAGATCCGCCGCCTCACCGGCGGGCACGGCGTGGATCAGGTGCTGGAAACCGTGGGCGGCGCGAACGTCGCGCGCTCCATGGCCGTGCTGGCCCAGGGCGGCCGTCTGTCCATGATCGGCGTGCTGGACGGCGGCGAGTTCAGCGCCTCCACCTACGACACCCTGCTGCAGCGCGCCGTGGTCCAGGGCATCAGCGTGGGCCACCGCCGCGCGCTGGAAGACCTGGTCCGCGCGGTGGAGCTCAACCGGCTGCAACCGGTGATTGCCGCCGAATATGGCTTCGAGGAGGTGCCGGCAGCGTTTGCGCATCTGGCCCGGGGGGCCTTCGGCAAGGTGGTGGTGCGGATGTGATGGTGCGCCTGGCTGCGGTGACGGGCTGCCTGCCGCGTTACTTCAAGCCGGTTCGCCGGGCCCGTGTCCCCCACCACCGCGTGAGCAGACAGCCTTCTGCCCAAGCCGGGCTGACCGCGGCCCCGAACAGGGTCGCGAAGCCAATTGCAATGGCACAGCGACGCAGGAAATGGGAAGGCCGGGACAGAGGGCCGGCCTGGAGAAATCGAACGCATCCTGATTCGCCAACAGAGCTCTCTTCAGCGTGACTCCCCGGTGCCACAGGTGGTGTGACCTGAGCACGCCGCCATTGATCGGATCACAGATCCCGTGCGAGCCGACCAAGACAAGGCCACACAACGCCACCTGTCCCTTCAGGAGAACACACGTCGCGCCACTCACAAGGTCCAAGCCGCCATGCCATCGCCCTCTCAGATCTCAGTCGTGCTGGTCCGCCCCTGCGTCTACATCGGCGAGAACGTCAACATCGGGCACGGCAAGATCGATCTGCTGCGCGAGGTGGGCAAGACCCATTCCATCGCTGCGGCCGCACGCGCCCTCGCACCTTCCCTACAAGCGCGCCTCGCTGCTGATCGACTCGCTCAACAGGGGCTTTGAGCGCCCGGTGGTGCACGCTGTGAGCGGCGGGAAGTCCGGTGGGGGAACCCAGTTGACGGGGTTGGGCCATGCCCTCATTGTTTATTACGACGCGCTCGCCGAGCGAGTCGACAACTGTGCAGCCACGGAGTTGAGGGCCCTGGGCCAGTAGGCCGGCGAAGACTGAAGGTCTGCATGTCAGCGCAACGGTGCTGGCACGCAATATGCCCCACGCTGTCTGTTATGTTAAAGCCGACCTAACGCTGTACTGAGTCCCACAAACCGTACCCAGGCGCGGTTACTTTGCCGGAGGATGCCAAAGCATGACCGAACAGCCATCGCCCAAATCCACAAGGAGAAACCCCGGTTTGGCGGGCATCGCCGACGTCTTCATGCGCTACGGCAACTTCACGCTCGGTGGCGGCAGTGCCACCACTGCCGTTCTGCACCATGAACTACTGGAAAGGCGTGGCTGGATCGACACCGACCAATTCACACTGAACTTTGCACTGGCACGGCTGACGCCCGGCACCAACCTACTGGCTTTCTGCACCGGCATTGGCTGGGTGCTCCGGCGTTGGCCCGGAGCCCTGGTGGCCTTGATGGCGGCCTCGCTGCCATGCACGATCATGGTGGTGGTGGTCACTGTGGCTCTGGCGCGCCTGCAAGAGACTCCCTGGGTGAGTGTCGCTCTGCAGGGGGCCATGGCTGCGGCGGTGGCCATCACCGTGAAGACGTGCTGGACCATTGCGCACCCATACTTCAAAGATGGCACCCGTTGGCGGGTCGTCTGGGTCAGCCTGACCGCCTTTCTGCTGTATGAGACCGTCGGTCTCTCGGCCATCCAGGTGCTGCTGATCGCGGCTGCCGCGGGCGCTTTCCTTCCGGTGGCGCGACCATGAGCATATGGCTGCTGTACCTGGTCCTGCTCAAGGCAACTGTCACCGCGTTCGCCGGGCTGGCGTCCTTGCCCGTCGTCCAGGATGCCCTGGTCAACCACTATCACGTTCTGTCCGAAGCGCAGCTCAACGAGGCCGTGGTCATCACCCGCAGCACGCCCGGACCAGTAGGGTTGTACGTGGTCAGCGTAGGCTACTTTGTAGCCGGCATCCCGGGAGCCATGGCCGGTTGGCTGGCCATGATCACACCGGCCCTGCTGATCATCCCGTTGGTCAGTCTCTCCGGCCGCCATGTCGAACATCCTCGTGCGCAAGGTGTGCTTCAGACGGTGGTCCTGGCCAGTGCGGGGCTATTACTGGCCGCCGCCTTGCCACTGGCCAGGGAGACGCTGGTCAGCCCGGTCACCTGGGCCGTTGCCGCCATCAGCTTTGTGCTGCTGTTCGTCACCAAACTTGACACGCTGTGGATCATCCTCGGCGCGGCGGCGGTTTCCTTGAGCACAGCGACGTTGGGACTGGCCGTGCGCTGGGCATGATGCCCCTGGGCAGATCGCCTGCACAAGATGGAGAGAGACACCCTCAAGACCTTCCTGCTCTTCGTGTGCACGGCCATTGCTGAGATCGTCGGCTGCTATCTGCCCTACCTTTGGCTGAAGCAGAGCAGGCCCGTCTGGCTGCTGGTGCCGGCGACCTTGAGCGTGGCACTGTTTGCCTGGCTGCTCGCCCTTCACCTGAGCGCATCCGGTCGTGTGGACGCAGCACACGGTGGCATCTACATTGGCGTGGCCATGGGTTGGCTGATGAGCATGGACAAGATACGCTCGACACCAACGGACTGGATCGGCACGAGGATCATCACCCTCGGACTCCGACCGGAGTGAGAACTGGAAGGTCTGTTGCACTCGCATTGAGCGCTCCCGCCGCCCACGTCCGCCGTTCAGATCGCGGACCTTACCCACGCTCCGGTCGCCTCTGGCGACCCATGGCCCGCAATTTGCATCCTCGGTCCCCAAGACCACCCTCTTGGAGCCTGCGCCATGGCCTTCACCCCTGTTTGTCGCAAGGACGCCGTCGCCGAAGGCGGCATGGGTTTGTTCCAGGTGGGAAAGAAGAGCGTGCTGCTCGTCTGGCCGCAGGGCGGGCAGTTGAAGGCCTACCGGGGCCGTTGCCCGCACGCCGACATGCCGCTGGCCGAGGGCTGCTTTGACGGCCAGCGCGTGGTCTGCACCATCCACCAGTGGGGCTATGACGCGGGCAGCGGCAAGTGCGTGTCGCACGCCCATCCCAGCGCGCTGCATCCCTATCCGCTCCAGGTGGAGGGAGAGGACATCCTGGTGGATGTGGGCCCGGTGAAGCCGCTGGCGGCCCGGGCCCACTGAGCCTTGGTGTCGGCGTCCGTCGACGCTGGCGCAACGTGGTCCGATCTGTCGTGTTTGTCCGATTCTGTCCAGCCTTTGCCCATGATGGTCGACACCCTTGCCCCCTTGGACGACGCAGACCTGCGCCGCTGGCGGGCCTGCACGCGCCGCTTTTGGCTGCACCGGCAGGCCGCTGCTGAAGACGCTGCACCGGTCCCGGCCGACCCCACGGATGCCGACGTGGTCCACGGCCCGGCGTTGGATGCGGCGCTGCGCGCCTCCTTTCCGGCCGGGATGGCGGTGTCTGCCCCGCACACCGCAGCGCAATGGGACGTGGCCGTCGCCAGCACCCACACCGCCCTGACCAACGCCACACCCGAGACCGAAGGCTGGGCCCTGCTGGGCGCCTGCCTGGCCAGTGACGACGGCGCGCGCGCCCGCGTCGACCTGGTCACCCGCGGCCCTCATGGCTGGCGCCTGTTCAAGCTGCGCTACGCCACCGTGGGCACCGAAGCCGATGTGGACGCGGTGGCGCTGTGGGCCCATGTGGCGGCCCGCAGCGGGCTGCGGGTGCAGAGCGTGGGCTTGCTGCTGGTGGACACCGGCTTCATCTACCCCGGCCACGGCTGCTACGCCGGCCTGCTGCGCGAGGTGGACCTGGGCCCCACGCTGGGCTCGCGGCCGGTGGGTCACTGGCTGACCGCCATGCAGGCCTGCGCCCGCGCGCCCGAACCCGCCGTGCCCCTGGGCGCCCCCTGCACCCAGCCCGCCCCCTGCGAGCAGCTGGCGCGTTGCGCTCTCCCTGAGGCCCCCGTCCGCCCCGGCGATGCGCGCGCACGCCTGGAAATCGCGGGCCGGGAACTGGCCGCCCAGCTGCGTGCCGACGGCCACACCGACCTGCACAGCGTGCCGCTGGACGCTCTGCCCAATGCCCGTCTGCACCGTGCCACGCGCGCGGTGCAGCAGAACGCGCCGGTGTTGGAACCGGCGGCCGCCCCGCTGCTGCGCGCCCTGCCCTATCCCCGGCATTTCCTGCGCTTTGAGACCATCGGCTTTGCGGTGCCGGTGTGGGCCGGCACGCGGCCCTACCAGGTGCTGCCCTTCCAATGGAGCTGCGACACCGTGGCCACATCGGGGCAGCCACCCCAGCACCGCAGCTTTCTGGCGGACGCCGCGGGCGACCCGCGCCGTGCCTTTGCCCAGAGCCTGCTGCAGGCCCTGGGGAGCGGCGGCACGGTGCTGGCCTACAACGCCGGCTTCGAGCGCAACCGCCTGCGCGAGCTGGCCGCCCAGTTCGAGGACCTGGGCCCCGCCCTGCTGGCGTTGGCCGAGCGCATCGTCGATCTGTTCCAGATCGCCCGTGCCCACTACTACCACCCGGCCATGGCGGGCTCCTGGTCGGCCAAGTCGGTGTTCGCCGCCATCGCACCCGACCTGGGGGCCGAGCATTTCGAATGCGAAGGGCTCCACACGCCGCTGGAAGCCTTTGCACGCACGCTGCAAGCGGGCTTGCCGGCCGCTGCGCTGCAGCGCCTGCGCGCCGGCCTGTCAGCCCACGGCCAGCGGCAGACGGCCGCGCTGCGCCGCATGGTGGCGCTGTTCGAGCAAGCACCGGAAAGTGAGGCCCCGCCGTGACCGTTCAGCAACTGATCCAGGCCCTGAGCCAACTGCCGCCCGATGCCCGCGTGCTGCTGGAGGGCGATGCCGGCTACTCGCCCTTGGGCGCGGTGGATGTCGTGCGCAACGGCGCCGGTCTGCCCGACGAGGTGCTGCTGCAACCGGACATGACACCCGACTGAACGAAGGCCGTCAGCAGTCCGTTGTCCGAGCAGCCAAGGCAAGCGCATCCGGCCCGGCCGGCCAGCGCAATGGTTCAGCGCCATCCTGCGCCGCGCGCCAGATGGCCTCGGCCACATCGGCCGGCTGGGTGGTCAGTTCAGCGCCCTGGAACTGGGCGAAGACGCTGTGCGCGTAGGCGGCATAGGGCTCGGTGATGAGACCCTGCATGCGCCCTTGGCCATTGGCCGCAAAGCGCGTCGTGGGGCCGTAGCCAGGCTGCACCAACTTCACCCGCACGCCGAATGGCGCCAGCTCCAGCGCCAGCGACGCGCTGAAGCCCTCGATGGCCGTCTTGCTGGCGGTGTAGGCCGCCACCAGCGGCATGGGCGCCAGCACGGCGCTGGAAGTGACGTTGATGATCGTGCCCGCCCCGCGGGCCCGGAACTGCGGAATGACCGCCTGGCACATCGCCATGGTGCCGAAGGTGTTGGTCTCGAAGACCTCCCGCACGGTGGCCATGGGCGTGGCCTCGAAGGCACCGAACAGGCCGATGCCGGCGTTGTTCACCAGCACATCGATGGGGCCGGCGGCCTCCAGCGCCTGAGCGATGCTTTCCGGACGGATCACGTCCAGCGGCAACACGCGCAGCCGCTCCGACACGGGCAGAAAGCTGTCGTCACGGGGCTGGCGCATCGTCGCGATGACCGACCAGCCCAGGGCGTGGAAGTGGCGGGCCGTTTCCAGCCCATAGCCGGACGAGCAGCCGGTGATCAGCACAGTCTTCATGGTTCATCTCCTGAGGTGTGGCACATGGGATGAACGATAGGGACCGCGGACCGGACTTCCAATCGTCTACAGTCCGTCAAACTTCATTGATCGTCCAGACATGCACGATCCCCTGTCCGACGTCGTCCGCCTGCTGCGCCCCCGTGCGGTGATGGCCAATCCCATCACGGCCAAGGGCGCCTGGGCCGTGCGCTATGCCGAGTACGGCCTGCCCAGCTTCTGCATCCTGCTGGCGGGCAGCTGCCGGCTCAGCGTCGACGGCCACGCCCCCCTCGCCCTGCAGGCGGGCGACTTCGTGCTGCTGCCCCGCACGCCGGGCTTCACGCTGTCCAGCCCGGGCGAGGCGCCACCGCCCATGCCGCTGGACCCGCAGGCCGCCGCCAACACCCGGGGCGGGCTGCGCTACGGCGAGCGCCGCGGGCGCCCGGACCTGCGCTCGCTGGGCGGTGCCTTCGCCTTCGATGGCGGTGACGCCGCGCTGCTGGCCGCCATGCTGCCCGGCGTGGTCCATGTGCGGGGCTCGGCCCGCCTGGCCCAGCTGGTGCGCATGGTGGGCGAGGAAGCGGCCGACGCCCGCCCCGGCGCGGACTTCGCCCTCACCCGCCTGGTGGAGCTGCTGCTCATCGAATCGATGCGCCTGGCGGCCACCGACACCGCGCCCCCCGGGCTGTTGCGCGGCCTGGCCGATGCGCGTCTGGCCCGCGTGCTCAGCCAGTTGCACGCCCAGGTCGACCGGCCCTGGACGAGTGAACAGTTGGCAAAGCTGGCGGCCCTGTCCCGCTCCGCCTTCTTCGAACGCTTTCGGCGCGTGATGGGCCAGGGACCGATGGAGTACCTGCTGGCCTGGCGCATAGAGATCGCCAAGACTTTGCTGCGCAATGAACAGCGCCCTGTCGCCGAAGTGGCCGAGCGCGTCGGCTACGGCTCTGCCAGCGCCTTCAGCCTGGCCTTCCGCCGGCAGGTGGGGCAGGCGCCGGGGCGCTATGCCCGCGCGGGGGCACAGGCCCCGTCAAGCTGAGCGCGGGGTCTCGGCCACCACCCGCCACAAGGTGTCGGCGCCCAGGTGTTCTTCCAGCACATCGGCCAGCCGGTCCAGGCTGGCCTCGCGCAGCGCGGCCAGGTCCACCGCGGTGGCGTCGCGCAGGCCGGCCCAGCGCAGCAGCGCGGCCTGGGCCTGCGGGTCGTCGAACAGGCCGTGCACATAGCTGCCCAGCACCTGGCCGTCGGCGCTCAGCGCGCCGTCGGGGCGCGGGGCGGCGTCGGGCGTATCCACTGGCTGCAGCCAGGCCGCGGGCTGCTGCAGCGCCGGGCCCTGGCTGATGCCCAGGTGGATCTCGTAGCCCTGCACGGCGACGGGTGCCTCGTCTGCGCCAGGCAGGAGTGCCAGCCGTCCCTGCACCCGGCGCAGCTGCTTGTCGGCGGCCAGCGTGGTCGTCATGTCCAGCAGGCCCAGGCCGGCCGCCTGGTTGCCGGCAGAGCCTTCCAGTCCCAGTGGGTCGTGCAGCGCGCGGCCCAGCATCTGGAAGCCGCCGCAGATGCCGATGAGCTTGCCGCCATAGCGCAGGTGGCGGGCGATGGCCGCCTCATGCCCCTGCTCGCGCAGCCAGCGCAGGTCGGCCAGGGTGTTCTTGCTGCCGGGCAGGACGATCAGGTCACAGGCCGGCAGCGCCTGGCCGGGGCCGACGAAGCGCAGGTCCACCTGCGGGTGGGCGCGCAGGGCGTCGAAGTCGGTGTGGTTGCTGATGCGCGGCAACACCGGCACCGCCACCACCAGGCGCGGGCCGTGGGCGGCCGCGGCCTGCTGGGCGTCCACCGCGTCCTCGGCGTCCAGGTGCAGGCCGTGCAGATAAGGCAGCACCGCCAGCGTGGGCTTGTCCGTGCGCTGCTGCAGCCAGTCCAGCCCGGGTGTGAGCAGGCTCACGTCGCCCCGGAAGCGGTTGATGACGAAGCCGCGCACCAGGGCCTGTTCCTCGGGCGACAGGCAGGCCAGCGTGCCGGTCAGGTGGGCGAAAACGCCGCCGCGGTCGATGTCGGCCACCAGCAGCACCGGCACCCGGTAAGGCAGCGCAAAGCCCATGTTGGCGATGTCGCGGTCGCGCAGGTTCACCTCGGCCGGGCTGCCGGCGCCTTCCACCAGCACCAGGTCGTGCGCGGCGCGCAGGCGCTCGAAGCTTTCGCGCACCGCCTCGAAGGCGATGGGCTTGTACTGGTGGTAGGCGCGGGCGTCCATGTCGCTGCGCACCCGGCCGTGGATGATGATCTGCGCGCCGGTGTCGCTGCTGGGCTTGAGCAGCACCGGGTTCATGTCGGTGGTGGCTGGCACGCGGGCAGCCAGGGCCTGCAGGGCCTGAGCGCGGCCGATCTCGCCGCCGTCCACCGTCACCGCGCTGTTCAGGGCCATGTTCTGCGGCTTGAAGGGCGCCACCTTGGCGCCCTGGCGCACCAGCCAGCGGGCCAGGCCAGCCACCAGCGTGCTCTTGCCGGCGTCCGAGGTGGTGCCTTGCACCATCAGCGCCCCGCTGGAGATGTGCTGCCAGGGCCGGGACGTCATGGCTTGGCGGCCAGTTCGCTGCGCACCTTGTCCAGGCCTTCGCACAGCTCCTGGGCCCCGTCGATGATGCGGGGGCCCTGGCGGCTGATCCAGTCGGTGTGCAGCCACACCACGTGGTGACGGGCGATGGGCTCGAACTGCTTGAACGGCGCCCACAGCGCCAGGCTGTCATCGGCCTGGCCGCTGAGGTTGGCCGTGGCCAGCACCTGCGGCCGGGCGGCCAGCACGGCCTCGGGGCTGACGGTGGGCACCAGCGCCGGCTGCTTGCCGAACACGTTGACGCCGCCGCACAGGCGGATCGCATCGCTGATCAGGTGCTGGTCGTTGAGGGTCAGCAGCGGCTGCTGCCAGACCTGATAGAACACCCGCAGCGGGGTGCGGTGGCTGTAGCGGGCGCGCAGCGAGGTGAGCCGCTGGGCATAGGTGTTGGCAGCGGCGTTGGCTGTGGCCTCGGTGCCGGCCAGCACGCCCAGGCGGCGGATGCCATCGCCCACCTGTTCCAGCGTGTGCGATTCGCTGTGGAAGACGGGGATCTTCAGCGCCCGCAGGCGCTCGATCTGCCGGGCCGAGCTGCCGTGCATCCACACCACGATCAGGTCAGGCTTCATCGCGACGATGCGTTCCAGGTCCAGCGCGTGGGCGTCGCCCACCTGCGGCAGGGCCTTGGCCTCGGGCGGGTAGTCGGCATAGCGCACGGTGGCGATGAGCTGGCGGCCGGCGCCGGCGGCGTAGAGCAGCTCGGTGGTGTGCGGCGCCAGGCTGATGATGCGGCGCGCCGGGGCCGGCAGCGTCACGGTGCGGCCGTCGTCGTCACGGGCGCTGACGCTGGCCTGGGCCGCGCCGGCCAACACCAGCAGACCGGTGAAAAGGAAATTCAGCTTCTTCATCTCAACCCTTGAGCGGCAGCACGCAGCCCGCCATCACGAAACGCACCTGTGCGCACTGCGCGGCCAGGGCCTGGTGCAGGCGGCCGCTTTCATCGACGAACAGGCGGTTGACCGCCCCCAGCGGCACGATGCCGTGGCCGACCTCGTTGCCAATCATCAGCACCCGGGCCTGCAACCGGGGCAGCGTGGCCAGCAAGGCGGCCCGACCGGCCTGCCAGCGCGGGCCGGGCTGCAGCGCGCGCACGCTGTCCAGGTCGGCCGGCAGATCGGCCAGCAGCAGGTTGGTGAGCCACAGCGTCAGACAGTCCACCAGCAACAGGCGCTGCGGGCCATCGGCCGCGGCCAGGGCCTCGGCCAGCGCCAGCGGGGCCTCCACCGTCTGCCAGCCGGCCGGGCGCTGGGCCCGGTGCAGGGCAATGCGGGCGGCCATCTCTTCGTCCCGGGCCTCGCCCGTGGCGATGACCACCACCGCGCGGCCGGCATCGGCCGCGGCCCATTCGGCGGCCTGGCGTTCGGCCCAGGCGCTCTTGCCGGAACGGGCGCCGCCCAGGATCAGGGTGTGTTCAGCCATGGCAAGAA
>JAYSCA010000007.1:0-19801 GCA_041915165.1 Ideonella sp. | reverse complement strand
GAGGACGTGCTGGCCCAGCGCTTCGGGTTTTCTTACGCGCTCAAGGGCGAGAGCAAGCCGCAGCACTGGGGCATCCCGGGCCTGCTGTGGGTCGAGCAAGGCGAGGGCCAGCACCTGGAGGTGGACCCGGCGCGCGACTACCTGCACGACGCCCTGGCCGGCCAAGCTGGCGCAGCCAGTGGCGCCCTGGCCGCCAGCGGCGGTGACGAGCTGCTGGAGCGGCTGCGCACCCAGCGCCACCAGTTGCTGACGCCCAAGGGCGGCGCCGCGACCGGCGAGCTGGCCCAGCTGATCAAGCAGCGCGAGGCCCTGGACGCCGAGCTGGCTGAGCTGGCGGCGCAGGTGCAGACCTACCAGCAGCAGGTGGACCAGCTGGCCACGCTGCGCCAGCAGCATGCCGCCGACGAGGCCGCCCGGCCCTGGGAGGCGCTGCAGGCCCAGCTGGACACCGCCCAGACCCAGCAGCAGGCCTTGCAGACCCGCCAGCAGCAGCTGGCCGCCGACCAGGCCCGGCATGGGCAGCTGGCGCAGGCGCGCGAGCTGCTGCTGGCGCAACTGGCCCAGGGCCAGCAATTGCAGGCGGCTGCCGCGCAGCGGGCCCAGGCCCTGACGGCGGCGGCCGAAGCCGAAGCGGCGGCGCAGGCCGCGGCGCAGGCGGCCCAGGCGCCCTGGCAGGCGGCCCAGGCCCGCACAGTGGCGGCACGCGAGACCCTGCGTCTGGCCCGACAGGCGGCCCAGCGCCGCCAGCTGGCGCAGCAGTGGGACGAGGCCCGAGCCCGGGTGGCCCAGGGCAGTGAGGCCCTGCGCCAGGCCGAGGCGGCCCAGCAGCAGCTCGATGCGCTGCGTCGCCAGCCGGCGGCGCAGGCCTGGACGGCCGCGCAGCTGGCCGAGCTGCGGCGGCTGGACCGGGCCTGGCGGGACGCGGAACTGCGCCGTCAGGCCGTGGCCACCCGGCTGCAGTTCGTGCTGGACCCCGGCCAGGCTCTGGACCTGCAGACGGCCGCTGGCCCCGTGGCCTTGCACGGGACAGGGGAGCAGCTGCTGGATGCGCCGGCCCGGTTGACCCTGCCGGGCCTGGGCCAGCTGACCATCGCCCCGGGCGGGCAGGACCTGGCCGAGCGCGCGGCCGCCCAGGCCGAGGCGCAGGCGGCCTTGCAGGCGGCCCTGCAGCGCCTGGGCCTGGCGGACCTGGCCGAGGCCGAGGCCCGTCAGGTGGCCCATGCCGAGTGGCTGACCCGCTTCAAGCTGGCCGAGCAGGCCTTGGCCAACGTGGCCCCGCGCGGGCTGGACGCGCTGCGCGCCGGGCTGGCCGAGGCCCAGGGTCAGGGCCAGCAGCTGGAGGCGACCCTGAACCGCCTGCCGGCAGCCCCGGCCGAGCCGGTGGCCGCGCCGGAGGCGGCCGAGCAGGCGCTGGACGCCGCGGTGCAGGCCGAGCAGGCCGCCCAGCAGCGCCTGCACCAGGCCCAGGCCGCGCTGGCGGCGGCCCAGACCCGCCACAGCACGGCCGGGCAGGAACACCAGGCGGTGCAGGCGGCCCTGGCCGACCCGGCCCGCCAGGCGCGCGAAGCCCAGGCCCAGGAACAGCTGCTGGCCACGCAGGCCGAGCAGGCCGCGTTGGCGGCCCGCATCGAGCAGGCCCAGGCCGCGCTGCGCGAGGCCCGGCCCGACATCGTGGCTCAGGACATCGCCCGGCTGCAGGCCAGCATCGCCCAGTGGCACCGCCAGCACCAGCAGCGCGCGGCGGACCTGCAGGTCCGCGCCGCCACGCTGCAGCAGGCCGGCGCGCTGGGCCTGGAGGAACAGCGCGACACGCTGGCCGGTGAGCGGGCCCGGGTGGACCGGCGGGTGACGGAGCTGGAGCGCCGCGCCCGGGCGCTGGACTGGCTGTGCCGCACGCTGGACGCCAAACGCCAGGCCACGCTGGCCCGGCTGCAGGCGCCGCTGCAGCAGCGCCTGCAGCACTACCTGCCACTGCTGCTGCCGGGGGCGCGGGTGGAGATCACCGAGGCCCTGGCGCCGGGCCAGCTGGTGCGCCCGGGGCCGCAGGGCCTGCCCGAGGTGGGCCTGGTGGGCGATCTCAGCTTTGGCGCCCGCGAGCAGCTGGCGCTGATCGCCCGCTTCGCCTATGCCGACTTGCTGCGCGAGGCCGGCCGGCCCACGTTGCTGATCCTGGACGATGCGCTGGTGCACAGCGACGCCGACCGGCTGACGCAGATGAAGCGGGTGCTGTTCGACGCCGCGCAGCGCCACCAGGTGCTGCTGTTCACCTGCCACCCGGAGGACTGGCGCGACATGGGCGTGCCGCTGCGCAGCCTGGCGGACTGAGGCCATCGGGCCTCAGCCGCCGCACAGGTAAGTCAGACCGATCAACGCGATCGACAGCAGCAGGATCTGGCCGACGAAGCGGCGGTTCCACCCCAGCCCCACCTCCTGCGAGCGCACGCCGCACAGGGCGCCGGTCAGCAGCGACATCGCGCTGATGGGCGAGATGGCGATGGCCATGGCCCAGCCCAGCGTGAGCGCCAGGGCCAGCGACATCGGGTGAGCCTGGCCGAGCGTGCTGCTGCCGAACAGCTGGGCCAGCAGCACGACGAAGATCGAGTGCGGGATGAACAAGGCTCCGGCCAGCGGCACGATCAACAGGCAGCCCAGCAGCACGGGCAGGGCGGGGAACTGGGCCCCCTGCAGCTGCTGCCAGCCCGGTTGCAGCTGGACCAGCTGCGACAGGGCTGCGCCGATCACATTGGCCGACAGGAAGATGGCGCTTTCCATGCGCATGCCGCCGATGCCTTGCAGCAGGCCCCGGGCCTCCTCGCGCCAGGGGGTGGGGTGCGCGGGGCGTTCCAGCCGCAGCCAGGCCAGCGCGAACAGCGGCAGCACCAGCACGGTCGAGACCAGGAAGGACCAGTGCCAGCGCGTGTGGATGGCGATGGCGGCCGCCAGCAGCGCGGCGCTGGCCAGCAGCACGATCCCCAGCGCGCGAGGCGACCCGGCCGGTTCGGTCGAGGGCGTCGCCACCGGAGGGGCTACCGCCGGCGCGTGGCGCACCAGCGCGCAGGTGACGGTCTGGATCAGCATCGCCGAGGCGAAGGCCACCGCAATGAAGCTCACCGCGTTCAAACCGGTGATTGAGGTGGTGACGATGGCAAAGCCCAGGCCCATCGGCGACCAGACCGTCATCAGCACCGCGCCGCGCATGCCGGCCAGCAGCAACTGGCGCTGCTCGCCTTCGGCGGGGCGGTCCTTGGTGTGTTGCAGCAGATCGCCGATCAGCGGGATCACGCCCACATTGAACAGCAGGCTCAGGAAGTGGCTGCCGGTGTTGACGGCCGCATAGCGGCGCTGCACCGGAAACGAGAGCAGGTACTGGGCAGCGCGGCGGACCGTGGCCGAACGGCGCACCGGGTAGCGCAGCAGGCCCAGCACCACCAGCAGACAGGAGAACGCCACCCCCTGGGCCAGCGCCTGGTGCATCGCGGCTTGCTGCGCGGGGTGGGCCCAGGCCATGCCGAACCAGGCGAGCAGGGCGCCGCCGCAGAAGGTCCTCGCCAGGGGCGACAGCGTGGGCAGGCGCAGCAGCGTGGCCAGCACGGTGGCGGCGATGGCCATGTCCAGCCAGGCGGGTTGGGCGGTGAGGCTGCCCAGCAGCAGGGCGATGACGGCGACCAGATGGGTTCGGTCGGCCAGGGGAGCAAGCAGGTTCGGCACGGGCGGGATCCAGAACCGTGCATTGTTTCTCAGTCGCCCAGTGCTTGCCGGCGCCGGGGTTTGGCGCGCGTGCCGGGTCGCACGAAATTGGCGTGACTTTGTTGGGGGTTGGGCGGTTTCCCGTGGGATTACCTGACACGGGAGGTCAGTATTTTCTGACAATCCGATCCCGGCGACGGTTGGAGACAAGCCTGTCGCATGCGGCCAACCGGGGTGGTTGGCGCACAGGCAAGGAGCAGGACATCATGAAACAGACATGGAGCGTGCGCGCTCAACTGCGGGCAGGTTTTGGCAGTTTGGCGGTGATCTGCGTGCTGATCGCAGGGGGGGCCTTGTGGGGTCTCAACGCGGTCCACCGGTCGTTCGACCAGTATTTCAGTGGCGTCGATCAGCGGGCCCAGGCTGCGGACCACCTGGGCGATGCGATGAAGGCGGGGGCCATCGAAGCCCGCAATGCGGTGCTGGCCACGGACGACATTGCGCGCCAGCACGCCCTGGTCGCTGCCCGCGAGGCCCATGCCAGCGTGCAGCGTACGCTGGCCCGGTTCCGCACCTTGGTGGACCAGAGCCAGGACATGTCCGCGACCGCCAAGGCCAAGGCCCAGGACCTGATCCAGGTGGAAGCCAGCTATGCGCCGGTGGCCCTGGGCATCCTGGATCGGGTGGCCCGCGGGGACCAGGCCGGCGCGGTGCACCAGCTGAATGCGGAATGCGTGCCGTTGCTGGTCCGCATGGACGGGGCGCTGGCGGCCTACAAGGACGTGACCGAGCAACGGCAGAAGGCGCTGACCGCCGAGGCCATGCAACTGACCGAGCGGGTGCAGTGGCTGCTGGGCGTGGTGGCGCTGGTGGCCGTGGCCGTCGCCGTGGGGTTGAGTGTGTGGATCGTCCGGCGTCTGGTGCAGGCCCTGGGGGCTGAGCCCACGGTGCTGAGCGAGGTGGCGCGCCGCGTGGCCGAAGGTGATCTGAGCCAGATGGACCGCACCCCGGTGCCCCCGGGCAGCGTGATGGCCTCGATGCAGCAGATGCAGGCCGGGCTGGTGCGGTTGATCGGCGATGTGCGCCATTCGGCCGAAAGCATTGCCACCGCCTCGGCACAGATCTCGGTTGGCAACCAGGACCTGTCGGGGCGCACCGAATCCCAGGCCTCCGCGCTGCAGCAAGCCAATGCGCAGATGGAGGAGATGAACGGCACGGTGCAGACCAGCGCGGCCGGCGCGCGGGAGGCCAACCAGTTGGCCGGCCACGCCAGCCAGGCGGCGGCCCGTGGGGGTGATGTGGTGAACCGGGTGGTGGACACCATGCAGGACATCGCCCAGGCCAGCCACAAGATCTCCGACATCATCGGCGTGATCGATGGCATCGCCTTCCAGACCAACATCCTGGCCCTGAATGCGGCGGTGGAGGCGGCGCGGGCGGGGGAACAGGGGCGGGGCTTTGCGGTGGTGGCAGGCGAGGTGCGCAACCTGGCCGGGCGCTCGGCCGAGGCCGCGCGCGAGATCAAGTCGCTGATTGCGAACTCGGTCGAGAAGGTCGACGCCGGCAGCCGCCTGGTGGGCGAGGCGGGCGAGGCCATGCAGGACATCGTCAGCCGCGTCGACAAGGTCAGCGCGCTGATCCGCGACATCGACAGCGCCACCACGCAGCAGGCCGGCGGCATCCAGCAGATCAGCCAGGCGGTGGGCACGCTGGAGCAGGGCACGCAGCAGAACGCGGCCCTGGTCGAGCAGAGCGCGGCGGCGGCCGAGAGCCTGCGCCACCAGGCCGCCGAGATGAACCGGATGGTGGCCACCTTCCGTCTGGACCCGGCGCTGGCGGCCGCCTAAGGCCGCTTGACAGCGCCGGTCGGGCCCGCCTGCCGCCACAATCGCGGCAGGAGGGCCCTGCCATGTCCAAGAAGTCCTATCCGCTCGCCAAGGTCTACGGTCTGCTGGAGACCGGGCCGGTGCTGCTGCTGACCACGCAGGACGGCGGCCAGGCCAATGTGATGACCCTGTCCTGGCACACCCTGCTGGAGTTCGAGCCGCCGCAGCTGGGCTGCGTGGTCAGCGACCGGGGCTTTTCGCACTGGGCGTTGCAGGCCACCGGCGAGGCGGTGCTGAACATCCCGACCGTGGACATCGCCGAGCAGGTGGTGGGCTGCGGCAACACCACCGGCGCCGAGGTGGACAAGTTCGCCCGCTTCGGCCTGACCCGGCGGGCGGCCCAGAAGGTGGCGCCGCCGCTGATCGACGAGTGCTATGCCAGCCTGGAGTGCCGGGTGGTGGACACCGGCATGGTGCCCACCTACGGGCTGTACGTGCTGGAGGTGGTGGCCGCCTGGGTGGACCCGGCCGTCACCGAGCCCCGCACGCTGCACCACCAGGGTTACGGCCACTTCAGGGTGGCCGGTGACAGCATCCACCTGCCGTCGCGCATGCGCTGAGCGGCGCCGCGCGGCCGGCGGGTGGGGGTGAGGTCACTTCATCTCGATCACGAACTCGCTGCGCGGGCGGCGCACCTTCTTCAGGTTGACCAGCCAGTCGCCCGGCGCATCGCGGTAGCCCAGCGGCAGCAGCACGACCGAGCGCAGGCCGCGGGCCCGCAGCCCCAGGATTTCATCCACCTTGGTCGGCTCGAAGCCTTCCATCGGCGTGCAGTCCACCTGGGCCTCGGCGGCGGCGATCAGCGCGGTGCCCAGGCCGATGTAGGCCTGACGGGCGGCATGCTGGAAGTTGTCTTCCGGCGTGCGGTGCGGGTAGGTGGACAGCAGCTTCTGCCGGTAGGCCTCCCAGCCCTCGTTGCGGAAGCCGCGCTCCTCGTTGACCAGGTCGAACATCGCATTGATGCGCTCGGGCGTGTAGTGGTCCCAGGCGGCAAACACCAGCAGGTGCGAGCAGTCGGTGATCTGGGACTGGTCCCAGGCGTAGGGGCGGATGCGGGCCTTCAGCTCGGCATTGGTCACCACCACCACGCTGTAGGGCTGCAGACCGCTGGAGGTCGCCGTCAGGCGGATGGCCTCCAGGATGTGGTCGACGGTCTCGGCGGGCACGGCGCGGGCCGGGTCCATCTTCTTGGTGGCGTAGCGCCACTGGAGCTGGGTCAGCAGGTCGGACATGGGGCTGCAGTGAAGTTGCGGTGCGATGCACTGTAGCCCCGGGCGGGATGTCCCTGCACCGTGCCGCTGCGGGGCGGCTGTGTTAGGGCGCCAGCGCGAAATCGACCGCGGCCAGCGCGTGCAGCGTCGTGGTGTCGAACACCGGCAGCGGCACGTCGGCCGGGCCCAGCAGCAGCGGCAGCTCGGTGCAGCCCAGCACCACGCCCTCGGCGCCCTGGCGGGTCAGCCGCTCGACGATGGCCTGCAGGGTCTGGCGCGAACGGTCCAGCACCTGACCGCGGCACAGCTCGTCGAAGATGATCTGGTGCACGGCGTTCCGGTCCGCGGCCTCGGGCACCAGGGTCTCGATGCCGGCGCGGGCCAGGTGCTCGCGGTAGAAGGGCTGTTCCATCGTGTAGCGCGTGCCCAGCAGGGCCACCCGGCGGCAGCCGGCCCGGCCGATGGCCGCGGCGGTGGCGTCGGCGATGTGCAGCAGCGGCACCTCAATGGCCGCCTGCACCTGCGGGGCCACCTTGTGCATGGTGTTGGTGGCGATCAGCACGCAGTCCGCGCCGGCGCGGGTCAGCCCCTGCGCCGCCTCGCCCAGCTGGCGGGCCAGACCGTCCCAGTCGTTGGCCTGCTGGCCGGCCGCCACCTGGGCGAAGTCCAGGCTGCACAGCTGGATGCGCCCCGAGTGCAGGCCGCCCAGCCGGCGAGCGACCTCGCGGTTGATGGTTTGGTAGTACAGCACGGTGGATTCCCAGCTCATGCCGCCGATCAGGCCGATGGATTTCATGGCGCGTGACACGATGAAGCAGATGATGCGGAGCATTTTGTGCCGCAGCCTCCCGAAGGAATTTGCTTTTCATGTCGTCTACTCGCCGTGATTGAGAAGAAAATTCCAAACATGAGCCATGATTTGAAACTGGATGCCATCGACTGCCGCATCCTCGCCCTGTTGCAGGTGGATGCGACGCTGCCGGTGGCCGAGATCGCCACGCAGGTGGGGCTGTCGTCGACGCCCTGCTGGCGGCGCATCCAGCGTCTGCGGGCCTCGGGGGTCATCCAGCGCCAGGTGGCCCTGGTGGACCCGCGCCGGGTCAACCTGCCGGTCACGGTCTTTGTCACCATCCGCACCCGGGATCATTCCGAGGCCTGGTTCGAGCGCTTTCGCACCAGCATCACGCTGATTCCCGAGGTGGTGGAGTTCTTTCGCATGAGTGGAGACATCGACTACCTGCTGCGGGTCGTGGTGCCCGACATCGCGGCCTACGACCGGGTCTACAAGCGGCTGATCGCCGACAACGCGTTGTCGGACGTGAGCTCCAGTTTCGCGATGGAGGAGATCAAGTTCACCACCGCGTTGCCGCTGGGCTACGTGGCCTGAACGGACGATCCGATGCTGTCCTTGTTGATCAGTCAGTTCCTGATCTATGCCCTGGCCTGGGGCGTGGGTGCGGCGCTTTTGCGCGAGGAGCGGCGGGCCGTGCTGTGGTGGGCGAGCTATTGCCTGCTGCAGGCCTTGGGGCTGGACTGGATGATCCGGTACGCGCCGCCAGACGGCACGATCGCGCCGGCGGCGGCGGTGGTGATGCTGGCCGGCTATGTCTGTGCCGATCTGGGCATCGACGCTTTCGTCCACGGCCGGGTCCGGCGGATGGGTCTGTGGGTGGGCGTCGGCCTGGCGGGCATGCTGTGGCAAGGGGTCGGGGTGTCCGGCGCTTGGTCCGCGGCGCGGCTGGGCATGGGGCACAACCTGAGCGTGGCGGCCTTGCTGGCGTTGCCTCTGGTCCTGCTGGGGCCGGCGTTGCGGCGGGAGTTCCGCTTCTGGGGTTGGCTGGCCCTGGCTCCGGGCGGTCTGATGTGCCTGTTCGCGTTGTTGCGCATCGGGGTGCTGATCCTGCACCCGGAAGATGTGCTGCACGCTGCGGCGCCCGGCGTGCTGGAAGAACTTCTGCAGTCCACCCTGTGGGCTGCGGGGGCCTTCAACATCGCTTTTCTTGGGCTGGTGCTGGGGCGGCTGGTGCGGCAGTTGCACAGCCGGCTGGATACGGATCCCCTGACCGGCCTGATCAGTCGGGCCGGGCTGGAGCGTCGTCTGGCCGAGGCCTGGGCGGCCAGCCTGCGCCATGAGACGCCGCTGACCCTCGCCTTCATCGACATCGACGACTTCAAGACGATCAACGACACCGGCGGTCACGCCCTGGGGGACCGGGCGATCCAGGCGGTGGGGCGGGCACTGCATCAGCAGGCCCGGGAGACCGATGCCGTGGGGCGCTGGGGCGGCGACGAGTTCCTGATCCTGATGCCCCAGACCACGGCCGCGGCGGCCGAGGCCGCGGTTCACCGCCTGCGGCAGCAGGTGCGGGGTTGCCGCCTGTCCGGCCTGCTGGCCGAGCGTTCGTTGGAGCTGAGCATCGGGCTGGCCACCCGCGGCGAGCAGGACCGGGACATGCTCGCCCTGGTGCGGCGCGCGGACGCCGCGATGTACCGCTGCAAGCAGGCCCGCAAGGCCGGAGCCGACCCGGACGGCCGTGTCAAGGCTTGACAAGCGGGAATGCCGTGATCGCCGCGGCAGAGCGCAAACGCTCTATTTTGAGGCAATCCAGGCCGCTGGACGGGCTGACAAGGGCTTGCGTCGCCCCTCCCGGGTTTATCCACAGGCTTGTCCCCCTGGACTGTGGAGGGATGGGGGCGCAGGTCGCTTCGGGCCTGCCATTTTTTGCAGCAATGTGACGGAAGGCCCGTCAAATCAATCACTTGGGCAGGGAGGTCAGGCCTTGTCCACAGGCTTGTCCAGCGCTGGTGTGGATCTTCGCTGCTTCAAAACCAAGAGAATTGATCGGGTATTGGCGGTGCGACTCAGTTGCCGCAACCGGTCGGCGCGCCGGGGGTGAAGCTGAAGGTTGCGGCGTACTGCAGGCTGCCATCGGCCGAGGTGAACTGCTGCAGCACCGGCACCGTGGCGCCCGGGAACGCCGGGGCCTCCACCCGGGGGTGGTCGAAGCTGTAGAGCGTGGTGTCGAAGCTGGCGTGCGTGCCCTGGTCGGTGCACTTCCAGCCGGCGTTGGCGGTGGTCTTGGCCTGCAGCACCCAGATGTTGTAGCCCACGTTGGTGGCGATGCCGACGCGGTCGCTGCCCAGCGACATCAGCTGGGCGTAGGTGGGCTTGGCGCTGCTGCTGCCGGTGCCCAGCACCACCTGGGGCGCGGCGTACCACTGGCCGGTCGTGGCGTCGCGGCGGTCCACATAGAGCAGCCCGTTGTCCGTGAAGGCGGCGAACAGATTGCCCGTGGGGTCCACCACGGTGCTGAAGTGGCTGGACATCAGGTCCTTGTCCGGCGTGCCGGCCAGCAGCAGGGTGGCCGCGCCCCAGGCCAGGTTGGCACCGCCCTTCAGCGGGCGTTCCTGCCAGTAGATGTTGGGGCCGACGCTGTAGAGCATGCCGATGCCGCTGGGCAGCGTGACCAGGCGGGCGCTGCGCTTGTCCGCGCCAAACGGATAGGTGTTGTCGTTGGCGCCGAAGAACTGCTGGGCGCTGGCCCAGGTGCCCTTGCTGGCCGACTTGCGGTAGAGCACGATGCCGGCGTTGCCGGTGCTGCTGTCTTCCTGCACGTAGGCCACCCAGGTGTTGCCGTTGGCATCCACCGTGAAGCTGGGGTTGACCGCGGTGACGGTCTTGCCGGCGCGGGGCACCTTCTCGACCGTGAAGGACGACCAGGACAGGTTGGCCGGGTCGTAGGTGGCGGTGGCCAGGCGCGCGAAGCCATCGCTGCCCTGGTAGACCACGGTGAGCAGGTTGCCCACCAGCGCCACGTCGGAGACGCTGTTGCTGTCGGTGTAGCCCAGCTTGTGCTGCGCCGTCCAGACCAGCCCATCGGCCGAGGAGCGCAGGAACAGCGCAGCCTTGGCGCCGCCCTGGGTGCCCAGGTTGGCCAGCAGGTGCTGGCGCCCGTCGGCCGTCACGAACAGGTGGCGCTGATGGCGGTAGGACACCAGCCGGTCGGCGTCGCTGAGGATGTTGGTCTGGGTCACCTCGACGGCATGTGCCGGAGCGACGAGCGCTGCGGCCAGTGCGACGGTGCTGACCAGGGCTTGGAGATGGAACTTCACGGGGCAACCTCTTGACGGACAGGCGTCCGCCAGGGCGGACCGACAGTCCGAGAGATTAACCAGCGGTTACCTTTGCCGTGTGTCTGCGGTCCCCAGACAGGCCCCTTGTCCTAGGGGGGCGGCCGCGCCAGCCCCCTGGTGACGGCAACAAGTCACTGCACAGGCCTCAGCGGCGTCCGTTGCGCAGCACGATCTGGTCGTAGATGCCGCCGTCGTCAAAGTGCTCCTTCTGGGCTTTCTTCCAGCCACCGAAAAGCTCGTCCACGGTGAAGGTGCGCACCGCCGGGAAGTCCTTGGCATAGGCCTTCAGAACCTTGGCGTTGCGCGGGCGCAGGTGGTGCTTGGCGGCGAGGGTCTGGCCTTCGTCAGACCACAGCCACTTCAGGTAGGCCTCGGCGACCGCCCGCGTGCCGCGCCGGTCCACCACCTTGTCCACCACCGAGACGGGGTTCTCGGCCAGGACGGTCCATTCCGGGTAGATCACCTCGAAGTCGTTGCCGAACTCGGCGCGGATCAGTGGCACCTCGCTCTCGAAGGTGGCCAGCGCATCGCCCATCTTGCGTTGCGCGAAGGTGGTAGTGGCCGCGCGGCCGCCGCCGTCCAGCACCGGCACGTTGGCGAAGATGCGTTCCACCAGCGCCCGCGCCGCCGGCACGCCGGCGCCGCCCTTGAGCGCCGCGCCCCAGGCGGCGAGGTAGGTGTAGCGGCCGTTGCCGGCCGTCTTGGGGTTGGGGATGATCACCGAGACACCGGGCTTGCCCAGGTCGGTCCAGCCCCGGATGTTCTTCGGGTTGCCCTTGCGCACCAGGATCACGGTGACCGAGGTGGTGGGCGCGCTGTGGTCCGGCAGGCGGCTGGCCCAGGTGGCCGGCACCAGCCCGCCGCGCTCGGCCAGGATGTCGATGTCGCTGGCCTGGTTCATCGTGATCACGTCGGCCTCCAGGCCCTCGATCACGCTGCGGGCCTGCTTGCTGGAGCCGCCATGCGACTGCTTGAGCACCAGGTCCTGGCCGGCCGTCTTCTTCCAGTGGGCCGCAAAGGCCGCGTTGTAGTCCTTGTAGAACTCCCGCGAGACGTCATAGCTCACGTTGAGCAGCGTGACCGGGGCCGCGGCACGGGCGGCCAGCGAGGCCCCCAGACCCAGAGCGGAAACAGCAGCCCATTGCAGGGCCAGGCGGCGGGAAACGGGAGAAGACATGCAGAACAACTTTCGATCGGGACGGCGCCAGGTGACGCTGGATTTCCGATTCTCGGGACCTGCTGCAGCCGGCAGAACCATGTTTTCGTCATGAGCTTCTGCCGCCGGGTTGTGAGGCTGTCAGCCGCGTCCCTTCCAGGGCACCAGGCGGCGCTCCAGCATCCGCATCAACAGGTCCAGCGCAAAGGCCACTGTGCCGATCACGAGGATGCCCATCACCACGATGTCGGTGCGCAGGAAGTTGGAGGCATTGAGCACCAGTTGGCCCAGGCCAAGGTTGGCGGCCACCATCTCCGCCGCCACCAGGGTGGTCCAGCCAAAACCGATCGCGATGCGCATGCCGACCAGGATTTCCGGCAGCGCCGCCGGCAGCAGCACATGGCGCACCAGTTGCCAGGGACTGGCACCCATGCTGGCAGCGGCATGGATCTGCTCGGCACTGGCCTGGCGCATGCCGGAGCGGGCGGCCAGCGCCAGCGGGGCAAAGCAGCTCAGGTAGATCAATAGCACCTTGGGCAGCTCATTGATGCCGCACCAGATGATGATCAGCGGCAGATAGGCCAGCGGGGGCAGCGGGCGGTAGAACTCCAGCACCGGGTCCAGCACGCCGCGGGCCCAGCGCGAGCTGCCCATCGCGATGCCGGCCGGAATGGCGGTGACACAGGCCAGACCGAAGGCCAGCAGCACCCGCCCCAGGCTGGCCCCCAGGTGGGCCCACAGGGACTGGTCATTGGCGCGGCCCAGTGCGTAGTCGCTCAGCTGGGCCCACACCGCGGCGGGCGAGGGCAGGAACAGCGGCTTGATCCAGCCGCTGGCCGTCACGCCCCACCAGCCCAACAACAGCAGCACCACCGTGGCCAGGCTGATGGTGAGGCTGCGTCCTTCGCCAGGCTGGCGGAAGGCGCTGGTGGTGGTCGGGGCCGCCGGGGCAGCGCTGGCCGCCGCTTCGGTGCGACGTGCGGGCGCGGCGGGTGCCCAATCCGCCGGGGCCAGTGCGCCCCCGACCAGATTCAGGGCCACCACCCGAGGATGCAGGGACGGTTGTTCAGTCATGCAGAGCCTCCACGTCGGCGGGTGCCTGCGATGCGGGCGCCTGATGGATCAGCGCCAGCACTTCTTCGCGCAGCGCAATGAATTCGGGCAGGGACTTGATGCGCCGGGCCTGGCCCTCTGCCAGATAGCGGCGAGAGAACGGCAGGTCTTCAAACGTGCGCAAGACCCGGCCCGGGCTGGGCGTCATCACCACCAGACGGGTGGCCAGGAACAGGGCCTCCTCGACCGAGTGGGTGATGAAGAACACCAGCTTGCGCGTCTGGGCCCAGACCTGCAGCAGGGTCTCCTGCACCTGCTCGCGGGTGAAGGCATCCAGCGCGCCCAGCGGCTCGTCCATCAGCAGCAGGGCGGGGTCGTTGGCCAGCGCCCGGGCGATGCCCACACGCTGCTGCTGCCCGCCGGACAGGGCCCAGACGGGCCGGTCACCGGCGTCGGCCAAACCCACCCTGGCCAGCTGGGCCTGGGCGATGGCCTGGCGCTCCCGGGCGGGCATGCCGCGCAGGCGCAGCCCCAGGGCCACGTTGTCCCGGGCGTTGAGCCAGGGCATCAGGGCATGCTTCTGGAACACCACGCCCCGCTCGGCACTCGGGCCCCGGATCGGCTGTCCGTCGAGCTCCAGCGTGCCTTCGGAGGCGGGCAGAAAGCCGGCCAGGCAGTTCAGCAGCGTTGTCTTGCCGCAGCCAGAGGCCCCCAGCGCGACCACGAAATCGTCACCGGCGAGCTGCAGGTTCACGCCCTGCAGCGCCGTGACGGGCCCATGGGCGCTGGCGTAGCGCACACCCAGGTGGCGGATCTCCACGGTGGCCATGGCGCGTCTGTCTCAGCGGCCCAGGGCCTTGCGGGCGTAGGTCGTGGTCACGAACGTGCTGTAGTCGGGCTTGACCTCCTGCACGCGACCTTGCTCCTTCAGGAACACGGCGGTGCGGGCCAGTGCCTTGGCGGCGCCGCCGCCCAGCCACTGAGCCGAGACCTGTTCTTGCAGGGTGGGGAAACGGTACAGCGCGGTGGCGGCCGGCACCGTTTTGGGATCGGCCTTGCTCCACTTGGCGATGGCCTTCACCTCCGGGGTGTCCGGCGTCCAGTGGGCACCAGCCTGGCGGTAGCGGGCATCGGCGGCGGCCACGGCCTTCACCAGCGCGACGACGAAGGCCTCGTTCTGCGCGGCCCATTGGGCGTTGACGACCAGCCCGTCGAAGGTGGCATAGCCCTTCTTGCCCAGGCTGCCCGAGGTGGCGATGACCTGGCCCCCCGAGGCCTTGGCCTTGGCCAGGGCCGGGTCCCAGATGAAGGCGGCGTCAATATCACCCCGTTCCCAGGCGGCGGCGATCTCCGGCGGACGCAGGTTGACGATGTTGACGTCCCTGGCGGGCACGCCTGCCTCCTTCAGCCCCGCCAGCAACTGGTAATGGGAGGTGGACACGAAGGGGGTGGCCACCTTCTTGCCCTTGAGGTCCTTCCAGCCGTGCACGCCGGATTCCTTGCGGACCACCAGGGCTTCGGCGTCGGCGATGTCGTCCAGGATCCAGAACAGCCGGATGTCCTGACCCTGGCTGGCGGCGGCAGCGATGGGGCTGGAGCCCGCCTCGCCGATCTGCACGT
Organism: Ideonella sp.; assembly: GCA_041915165.1. GTDB lineage: Bacteria > Pseudomonadota > Gammaproteobacteria > Burkholderiales > Burkholderiaceae_C > Ideonella. The sequence goes on along the minus strand of JAYSCA010000007.1, from coordinate 5,054 downwards.
CACCCGAGGCCATGGCGCGGATCACATCACCACCGCCGCCGAACTGGTGCCAGGTGATCTTGTAGCCGGTGGTCTTTTCCAGTTCGCCCGATTCGATGACGGTGCGCAGCGGCACCAGCATGTCCTGGTAGGCGAAGGTGACTTCCTTGGTTTGCGACCAGGCGGCCACGGTGGAGAAGGTCAGAAGAGCGGCGGCCAGAGCCTGCCGGCGGGTGCGGAGCGGGGAAGACATGTTGTGGTTCTTGAAACGGCCTGTGAAGGCTTTCATTCTGAAAACCTGTCCTGCGGCGCGGAACGAATGAAAACGTGCTTCCTAGGATGAAAAAGGCGTGGCTGCGGGGCCGTGGAGGCCGGATGGGGCTCGCCCGCCCTGGGCCGTTGGGGCGGCGTGGGACGTTCGGTCGTGCTGGCCAGCGCACGCACCAAGGCTTCGCCCAGCGGCCAGGGGCCGTGCCCTGAATCGACATTGATGTGGCCGGCCAGACCCGCGTCCCAGACGGCGGCGCCCCAGCGGTGGGCCTGGGCGCGGGCCTCGCGCTCGGCGAACCAGGGGTCGTTGCGGCTGGTCACCACCGTGGTGGGAAAGGGCAGGGGCGCATCGAAGTACGCGGCGTCCAGGCAGAACCGCCCCGGGTTGGCCGGGGCCACCAGCAGGGCGGCACGGATGCGGTGGCTGCCGTGGCGGCGGGCCCAATGGGCGGCGGTCAGGCAGCCGAAGCTGTGCGCCACGATCAGCCACTGGGCGTCTGGCTCGGATTGGTAGGCCTGCTCCAGGCAGTCGGCCCAGTCGTCCAGCTGAGGGGTGTCCCAATCGCCCACCTGCATGCGCCGTGAACCGGCATGACGGGCCTCCAGCCAGCTTTGCCAATGGGTGGGGCCGCTGCCGTGCAGCCCGGGAACGACGAGGAGGCGGGGGGTGGGCAGAACTGGCATGGCGGGCAGGGCGGGAGCGAATGGGCCGCATCTTGAACGGGCCACCGGCGCCGGCCAACGAATGAAACGGCGGCTGCATATGCGGGGGGCGAACATGGCGGACGGCGTGCTGCCCGGGTTTGTCAAGGCTTGACAAGCGGTTTCCGGCGCTGATTGCGCCAAGGGGCGATCTGCCTCATCTTGTGGCAATCCAGAACTCCCGGCGGACTGACAAGGGCTTGGCGGCGCCCTCACCCGTTTATCCACAGGCTTGTCCAGCGCCACTGTGGACGCCGAAAAAACGGGCGCCAAACGGACTGCTGTTTTTTGCGGCAATGTGACAAAACCCCCGTTCCTTCAAGCACTTGGGGCAACCGGCCAACGTTTGTCCACAGGCTTGTCCAGCCGGACTGTGGATCGGCGGCGGCCCAGTAACCGGGTTGCTGAGTCGGTTATTCAGGCCACCTGGGGCCGGGCTGTCCGGCGTCAGCGCGGTCGAGCTTGGGCGGTGGTCCAATGCCGCATGGCTGGCTTCTGGAGCAAGGACATGAACCCCAGGCAAGGATGGGTGCTGCTGGCGCTGGTGGGCCTGAGCGGTTGCAGCACCTGCGGCATTGATCCGCAGGTCGACAACACCTCTGACCGCGTGGAGGCCCAACTGGGTCGCCCCAGCCGATCTTGGACGCATGCTGATGGCAGCACCCGCTGGGCCTATGCCCACGGTGCTTACAGCCGGCGGACCTGCATGGTCGATTTCGATGCCCAGGGGCGGTTGCAGAAGGCCGAGAACGTGCTGGACGAAGCCCACTTCCTGCAGGTCAAGCCCGGCATGACGGCCGACGAGCTGGAACAGCTGCTGGGCCCGGCCGGCTGGACCTGGCGGGTGGCCTATCACCACCAGACGGTCTGGTCCTACCGCTACGAGAACCCGTTCTGCCAGGTGTTCCACGTCGGCATGACCCCCGATGGCCACGTGGAAGACAGCGCCCACGGTCTGGACCCGATCTGCGACGACGACCATGACCGCTGATGGCCGGCCGCGCTGAAGAGACAATAGGCGGTTTTGTCAGAAGAACCCGGCCGCCGTCGACGCGGCCCGGGACGATGGAGCGAGACCCATGACCGTGCAGTGGTTCCCCGGGCACATGCATGCCACACGCAAGGCCATTGGCGAGCGGCTGAAGACCGGCATCGACGTGGTCATCGAACTGCTGGATGCCCGCCTGCCGGGCTCCAGCAGCAACCCGCTGCTGGCGGAGATGACCCGTGGCAAGGCCGCGCTCAAGGTGCTCAACAAGCAGGACCTGGCCGACCCCGTGCGCACCGCGCTGTGGCTGGACCATTTCAACGCCCAGCCCGACACCCGCGCCATTGCGCTGGACGCCAGCGAGCGCGCGCCCGCCCAGCGCCTGGCCGCCGCCTGCCGCGAGCTGATGCCCCACCGCGGCGGCATGGACAAGCCGCTTCGCATCCTGATCTGCGGCGTGCCCAACGTCGGCAAATCCACCCTGATCAACACCCTGGTGGGCAAGAAGGCCACCAAGACCGGGGACGAGGCCGGCGTCACCAAGAACGAACAGCGCATCAACCTGGACAAGGGCGCCTACCTGTTCGACACGCCCGGCATGCTGTGGCCCAAGATCATCGTGCCCCAAAGCGGCTTTCACCTGGCCGCGGCGGGTTCGGTGGGCCATAACGCCTACGACGACGAAGAGGTGGCGCTGGAACTGCTGGAGACGCTGCAGCCCGACTACCCCGGCCTGATCGAGACCCGCTACAAGCTGGCCCCTGGCACCGCCGCCCTCAAGGCCGAAGCCCTGCTGGAAGCGATTGCCCGCCAGCGCGGTGCCGTGCAGGCCGGCGGCCGGGTGAACCTGCAGAAGGCCGCCGAACTGGTCATCAACGACTTCCGCACCGGCATCATCGGCCGGCTGACCCTGGAAACCCCCGAGGGCTTCGCCGCCTGGCGACAGGCGGCCGAGGTGGCGGAAGCGGCGCACCAGGCGCGCAAGCAGGACATGCAGAAGAAGCGCCGCGGTGACTGGCGTGGGGAGCGGCCAGAGGCGGGGGATTGAAGCGCGAGTGGGTCAGGGGCGGCTGCGCGGCGGTGGCGATCATTGGCCGCAGCTGCTTGAGTTGACCTGCTCCGCCCGGGACGGCTCTGTTCGGCCCACACCTGCGCCGGTCGCTTGAACCCCGCCCATTCGCCTTCGTCCAGTTCCCCCGTCCCTCTGGCAGCACCGTTGCCAGAGATACATCACAGGTCAGACCGGCGGCAGGCCAGTACTACCGGCGGAACTTGGCGAGGAGGGCGAAGAGCCAAGCCGCCAAGAACACGAAGAACACCACCAAACCAGCCGTGATGCCCATGGTGGACAAGACTGGTGGCCGGAGCGCATTGGCTCGAACTACCAGCCAATGCACATAAGCCAGGAAGAACGCGACTGCCAGTGCAAACAATCGACCATGAGCCACGATGAACGCAACGGTGTTCTCGCGCCGTTCAGGGGCCAGCCAGTACTCGCGATTGGGGATGTTGAGGTTCGTGCCGCCTTGACCAGCAAGAGCCCCAGGGAGAAACGCTAGCAGTGACGGCAGTCCCAGGGCAAGCGCCAGCATGATGGCAACATACGCGCCACGAGGCATGAAACCATTGGCGGCACCGTTGACCCCGAAGTGCGACGCGACAACTTCTGGCAGCGCAGAAGAACTGAGCCAGATGAACGCTGCGAGCACAGGCAGCAGTGCCGAAAGGGCAAGGGTGCTGAACCGATGGTTCATGGGGGCGCCTGACGAATTCACCGGGCCGGCGCGGTTTGCTGCGACCGGTCCGGTGGAATGATTGGTTGGGCATCAGCAGTCGAGTTTGATGCGACGGCGACTGGAATGACCGCTCTGGCCGGAGGGCAAGGCTCGGAGAGCGACGGGTCGATAGTGAACGGCCCATACCAGTTGGAAACGCCAGCAAACCCGCCGTATTGGTAGACCCAAGCACGCTGTGAGGTGATGTTGACGACCGCGGCGTAAAGCAGTTCGTCTGTGGCGCCAGGAGGTTCGTAGAGTGAGATCGTGCGGTATGAATCGCCTACGTCCCTGGGAAGCGCGGGAGGCCGTACAGCTTGTGAACGACCTTCGATGGATGCCACGAGTCTTGTGAGAGGACAGGAAGCAGACGGAGGTTCTGCCGCGTTTGCGGTGGAGCAAGCGATCGCAGCGGCGAGTGCAAAGGGGAACGACTTCATGATGCCCAACGTTGCTAGGCTTGGCCATGCGCTAAGAGCGTTGGTAGGACCAGAGAGACAAGAACACCGAGCGCCAGGCCAAAGGCGCCCGCAATTGCCGCGATTGCGGCTCCACCTTTGAACGACACCGGACTACCAGATGCTGCCATGGCTCGTGGCCCAAGAAACCACCCTCCCAGCGCGAGCTGAAGGCTCAGGCTAAGAACTGAGACAACCAGCGCCGGCAACACAGCCCCGGTCGACTTGTGCAACAACGAGCCAAGCCCACCCAGCGCCATGCCGAGTGCGCCAAAAGCGAAAGCGTGCTTCCAGCGCAGCTGTGACCTACGGTAGATGCGCGATGCGAGCTTGACCAGTGCCCCATATAGAGGAACGGTCAGAAGCAATGGCAGAAAGGTGATTAGGGTACTCATGGTTCGTCGGAGGTCTCGTGAGTTCGCCTGCCCGCTCGATGGACGGGTTAGGCATTAGCGCAGCTCCCGAAGGTTGGCGAGGTCGCTGGAAGGTGCTGCATATTTGACTAGACCAATGAGATCACCCGCGGAGGAACAACCATCGACACGACTATCTTGACTTTGGTCGCGGTTGTCGCCGAGCACAATGATGCAACCCGCCTGCATTTCAATCGGTCCCCACGCACGGGAGTAAGTTGTCAGCGCCCCCTGCACCTTCAAATACGGCTCACGGACGATGCGACCATTGACGATGAGCTTGCCGTCCTTGAGCTGTATGGTTCCCGCTTCGACCGCGACAATTCGCTTCACGGTCGGTCCGTTCGTGATGGACTTGGATCTGTAGTCGGCCCTGCAGAACCTCTGGAAGCCGCATGAACACAGGGTTCGCGGGGTGAATGCCGATGGCGTGATCCCCGGGATTCAAATCCAATAGGGTCCAGTTCCT